>CBFCZX010000042.1:0-12552 GCA_965602765.1 uncultured Atribacterota bacterium
ACAAAAAAAGTTTGTTTCCTTCTATTGCATTCTAAAATCAAAGCATCAAGAGATTTGCTTTTATATTTTTTAAAATTCCCAATTATTGCAATTTTCATTTGATAATTGGATAATTTCTGTAAAATATTACCCGCCAAACCGGAACTCAAATCAAAAAAAACCGGGTTTAACTGTTCTTCTCTAATTACGATATTATTTATCCCTAAATTGTATGTATTTCCCATTAGATCCAATGCATCTTGAAGATTGTTTATTTCAATCTTATCAGATACAATCTCTAAGATTTCTTGATGATTATTTTTTATGATATTTTGTTTCATTTTTATTCCTTGAACAAATCTGTATATTTATTTTAAAGATTTTCTTTGATTGGTTTTGCACAACTTTATCCAGTGCCATTATTTGTATCTATTTTTATATTTCAATGTTTTTTATTTTCTGAGCCATATCCTGTCTATATTCTTTTAGCTTTTCTCTAATTTTAGAGTTTTCTATCGCTAAAATATGTGCTGCCATGAGGCCGGCATTTTTTGCATTACCTATACCCACTGTTGCCACCGGAATCCCTCCCGGCATCTGCACGGTTGATAATAAAGAATCTAATCCTCCCAATGCTTTTGTTTCAATAGGTACCCCAATGACCGGCAAAAGGGTTTTGGAGGCAATAACACCGGCTAGATGAGCTGCTCCTCCCGCTCCTGCAATAATGACTTTAAAATTATTTTTTTCAATACCACTGATATATTGATGCAAAAGCTCAGGTGTGCGATGAGCGGACAATACTTTCATCTCGTAGGAGATGTCCAGTTCTTTTAAAATATCGGCGGCTTTATCCATGACCGGTTTATCGGATATGCTCCCCATAATAATTGCTATTTTCTCCATAAGTCTTCTCCTTACATAAAAATGATGGCATCACTTGAATGCTGTCAAAAAAAATCCCAGACAGAAGAAATTCCTTTAGAGTGGAACCTCTCCGCCTGGGATTTTAACCCTCCGGTGTAGTACAAAAATATACTTTGCACCACTTGGTTCTATTCTGATTCTAATGACAGTATTTTTAAGTGATATTTTTTAGAACGAATCCCTAAGGTGCACTTCCACCCGTAGCCTGTCGTGATTTACGGTCACCTGGTAGATACACCTCTGCCATATTCAGAAGTTTATACGAGCTTGATTATTTAGTTTTAAATTTTACCTGCCTCAATATAGCATTAATCATGTTTAATGTCAAAAATTATTACACCTCATTAAGACAGACAATATTATCCCGGCTATAGTTTTTGCCGACAGATTTTATGTTTATTCCGCAACAGGAAAATCAAGTTCTGAGTGTGCTTTTTTTACTTTCTTTAGCTCTTCATCCTTCAAGGTCAATGACAGCACCTTTATCCATTTTGTACTTCTTTTTTGCTTCCTTCAAGATTCCGGCAAATCTCTAAAAAATCATTGACCCGTCTGACACCGGTAGAAGCCTGTATATCGGCCATTACAATATCACAGGGTGAGAGTTCTTTATATATTTTTTTCATATCTACTGTAAGTTCGTCTAAACTTGCTTCTTGCAGCCGGACCGGCGAATACATGACTGCCCGCCTTGCTTCAGGAAACATTTTTTTGACGCTTTTCATATCTGACATAATGCCCATGTCCAGATAACCGACTTTAGGCAGTTTTTTTATTTCCTCCAGGTAGGGCGTTACATTCCAGTTGCAGGTATGCATACCGAATCGCTCAAAATATCCGGCAATTTTTCGGTCATAAGGTAATAGGAATTCACGATAAATCTTCGGAGAAACCATATTTACCGTACAATTGCTAACGCAAAACTGATTGATATAAAATCCGGATTCCCGCTGCTTTTTCTGCACCTTTAGGGCTAATTGGATCATGACATCACTGATGAGAGTAAAGAAATGATGTACCAAAGCCGGCCGGTCAAAAAAATCCATGAAAATACTTTCACCTCTCATGCAAAAAGCAAGATTGAGAACTCCCTGCCAATTCAGATAGCCATGGATTTTTCCCCATTGATTTTTAATGATATCCATTTGCCGAAAAATTTCTTCTACATGAGTATTTGTGAGGATATTATTGATATTTATGGCCTCTAGGTCTTTGATGGATAATTTCTCCTTGCTTTTATCAATTTCCGGCCATCTGTCATTTGCATAGATTAACGGAAAACCGAATATTTTAGGAATAACATAGGCCCCGTAACATCCTGAAATCGTCGCTAAATCATCTTTATGTTTCTCATTCCAGTAAGTAACAGAAGGGAATTTTTCACATAATTCTTTTTTCATCTTTTTGATGCTTTCGTATCTGTAAAAAGGGTCAAGATGCCATTTTTTTGAAAAATCAATACCGCATCTTAGATGAAACCAGGCAGGTTCAAATCCTAAAGACACTCTCATGTCTGATTCCGTACCATCAGCAGGTTCTCTTCTGGCTGGACCGCTTATGGGGATATGGTTTCTTAACTGTAATATTTTATCCATTTTTTTCTTCATCCATTGGTTTGGATTTCTCTTTTGGCTTATTTCTATTGATTCAGGGGATATTTTGCCAATTTTCCGTTTTTATAAATCCCATATTCTTCAACCGCAGTTTTTAAAGCCTTTAGATTCTCCAAGCTTGCTGCCCGGGGAATAACACAACCTGAACTTAGGATATATCCACCGTTCATACCAGCTTCAAAAATACATTTTGCCGCTTCTTCTATGATTTCCTCAGGATTGTGCTGTATAAAAGAAAGGGTATTTACTCCTCCCAATAATGCTACCCGGTCTCCGGTTATCTCTCTCACCTGAGCCGGAGTAAAATTTCCGAGAGGATCAAGCGGACCGATGCAATCTAAACCGGTCTTTATTAAATCACCGGTCACCGGTAAAATATTTCCGCAAATATGACAATATATTTTTACCTCGGGACAATAATGATGCAGTTCCGTGCAGACATCTTTCATATGAGGAAAAATAAACTCCCGCCAGAACTGCGGGGAAATCACCGACATATTGGCAACTGAATCGTTTAAACGTAGGATACGGAAACCAAGGTCAATATTAAACTTCCCTTTTTCTACGGAAATGGCCACACCTTTTTCCATCACTCTATGGACGAGAGCAGGATTATCGATTAAATCTATCAAAGCTTTTTGATATCCGCAAAGGTCTACGTAAAATGCCAGGGTGGCACTATCACAATCTCCGATTAGTGCACATTGATTTCCTACCATATCGAAAATATCTTTTTGCCGTTTTCCGCAGCCTATCTCTTTGTAAAAATGTCGGTCAGGAACTGTAATGGCATTTACATCCGCCATATTTTTGATAAGCGGCACCGGGGAACTCCAAAAATGCTGATGAGCGATTTGGTATGAATCAGTAAGGTCAAAATCTTTTTCTTCATAAAGCCGGGTCCACAACCCTCCCAGCATGTCAATTTCACCAATCGGCTTTCCCTTTTGATTGACCTCGAAGACTTTTCCATCTTTGCTTGTAATCTTTCTTTCCGGTAAGTGAAACTGGCGGGCTCCGTCCGCACCTACCAGCAGAGCTGCTTCTGCGATTACTTTCAATGCAGTTAACGGATTTTGTATAACTTCCAGTAAATCAGTCTGCGTTAATTCAGCTCCAAGGTCTACCCAGATTTTAGGAACATTGGGCACTCTGTCAGGCACCTTTCCGGATAACGCAAGATAAATTCGCTCGAAAGGAAGCATAATATATCCTCCACATACTACTTCCTAAAACACATTTATGGTGATGGGATTACTTCATTGTACCCGGTAAAAATAAAACAATTCCGGGTATGTAAGTAATTAAGAATAATACCCCGATTAATACCAGCAACATGGGGAATATCTCTTTAATAATCGATTTTAACGGAGCACCCGAAATTCCGGATACGATAAATAATAGCATACCAAAAGGCGGCGTCGATAAACCAATCATCATATTTAATACAATGACCACACCGAAATGCACTAAATCAATACCCAGCATTTTCACGAGCGGAAGGACCATTGGGATAAATACCAGTGTAATAGCCATGGTATCGATAAACATACCTAAAATAATAAATAATATATTGATGACCAACAAAAGAACGTATTTATTAGAAGTAATACTTAACAATAAATTCGAAAAAAGACCCGGTATGTGTTCCAGGGCAACAATATAAGAAAATGAAAAAGCGGCTCCCACGATAACCGTCAGGACGCCTGTTGTCTTGGCTGTATCAATAATTACATCCAGTAGTTGTTTTATACCAAGAGAACGGTATATCAATACGGAAATAAGCAAGGCATAAATACCGGCCAGGGCACCTGCTTCAGTCGGAGTAACCACGCCGGTATAAATCCCGCCCAGCAAGATAACCGGAGTCATCAAGGCAGGAAATGCAATAATCGTATTTTTAACAAATTGTTTAAATGTATATCGCTCACCCCGGGGATAATTCCTTTTTTGAGCAATAAAGGCAATATAAGCCATCAGTGCTAAACCAATTAAAATTCCGGGAATCATTCCGCCGATAAAAAGCTTACCAATCGAAGCACCCGAAAGCATTGCATAAAATATCATCGGAATACTTGGAGGAAAAATAGGACCAATCGTCGCTGAAGCAGCAGTGATGGCACAACTGAAACTGTCGTCATAGCCATGCTTGCGCATAGCTTCAATCTCCATAATACCCAGTCCCGAGGCATCGGCAACCGCTGAACCGGTCATTCCGGAAAAGATGATGGAAGCAACGACATTAACATGGCCCATACCGCCACGCCATCGTCCGACAAGATTATTTGCAAAACGAAATATCTTTTCTGTAACAGCTCCTGTATTCATGACCTTTGCGGCAAATACAAACAAAGGAACAGCAATCAAGATGAATTTAACGTTTAGACTGCTTAAAAACTGGCGTGCTGCCATTTGCATCCCGGTGGCAGGCCCGGGAGCTAACAGACAGTAAAAAATTGAACTCATTATCATCCCTAAAGCAATGGGTATTCTTATCACAAAGGTTAATGCAAAACATGCTAAAAAGACAATTAGCGGTATGTTCATCTTATGCTTCTCCTTTTGATGCTTTTCTTATTTCATTGTAAAGGTTATAGGCGATTCTTCCTATCATGATAACCATAAAAATAATATAAGGAAAAAATACAATATTCATGGGTACTTTTAGAACATTGGACTTCTTGAATGACATGAATTCAACCCAATTCCAGGTGGGGATAAAAGCAATGATAAAAGCGGTCAACAACAGTATATTTCCGGATACCCGCATCCAGTATTGTACTTTTGGAGAAGCACTATCATACACTAAAGTAAATCTCACATGTGAATCATCGCGCATCGCATAACATGCTCCGAACAAGGTGGTCCAAATGAACATCATTAAAGTAAATTCCAGCGGCCAGGTAAGAGGAACTAAAAAATACCGGTAAAAAACCTGAATTAAAAATGCAATAAACAACAGAGAAAAGGTAATAGCGGGAATATATATTTCGGTAATATCAAGAAACAGTTGCCCCAATTTTTTCCATACGGATCTTGTGTTCAAACTTCTTTGCTCCTTCATAATTAGGCCTCACCATGTAAAAGTATGATGAGGCCTAATTGCACTATTTAATTCTATCACTCACAGATTTCATCAGTGTACACTGCCTGAATCCTATCGTAGAGATCCATATCCCAATCTTTTGAGATATCTTTGCTATCATTTTGATAGGACCATTTTGCATATTCTGCAAAAGCTGCTTTATCCGGATCTTCAATAACAATCATACCTTCTCCCCTGAAGAAATCGACCAATTCTGATTCCGCTTTTAAGTTGGTCTCTGCGCAGAAATCCCTGGCTTTATTCATGGCTCTCAGAATGACTAATTTATCAAGGTCGCTAAAGGATTGCCACCTCTTCTCATTGATTGAAGGCCATACCGAATTAACCACATGATCGGTAAGCACGATATATTTGGTAACTTCATAGAATTTTGCATTTTTATCGGTAGGCAGAGGATTATCCTGTCCTTCTATGGCTCCGGTTTTTAAGCCCATATAGACTTCACCAAAGCTCATAGGAGTAGGATTTCCTCCCAGGGCTTTTCCCAATGCTATCCAGGCAGGACTGGCCGGTGTTCTTAGCTTGACACCTTTCATATCGTCAGGTGTTCTGACTTCCCCAACCTTTTCCACCAAATTAAGCTGCCTTGTTCCCAGGTAGAAAGCACCGAGTGGCCTTACGCCGGTTTTCTGGGCAACATCATTAAACATCTGCTGACCAATAACCCCATTCAATACTCGATCCATATGTTCAAATCCACTGAAAGTATAAACAGCCCCTATCATCGATAAATATGGAACGAACTCAGCCAGCCAGCTGGCACTGAAATAGGCTATATCAAGGCTTCCTTCCCTGCAAGCAGCTAATTCACCTTCCTGCGTATAAAGTTGACCGGCAATATAAAGGTCAGCAGTAATCTTACCATCAGATAGACTTTCTACTTCCTCTTTGAAAACCTGCATGGCTTTTGTATGGGCATCATCAGGTACACTGATTGAAGACCAGGTCAATGTAATCTCAGCAGCAAAAATATTTGCACAACTAAAAGTTAAAATTAATGCAGAGACAATCAGAATGATTTTTAACTTTTTGAATTTCATTATGAAATCCTCCTTTATTTTTAGTTAAATTTTCTTCTGTCTATCATGCTACATAATAAAAATTCTTTTTTCCTATTTTTTCACCTCCTTTTCAAGTGTTATTAGTGCATTTTTTCTCTTAAAAATCTGTAGAATATGGGAAAATCGTAATTTAGTAAATAAATATTGTTATTCAAATTAATCTTGTAAATCAGTATTTTGGAATATAATATTTAACAAATAACTTTTATATTTAAATAAAGAAGGTTTAATGATGCTTTCCATTACTATTTTATTCGATACATATTAAAAAAATCCTTTTTTAATATGTATCGATTGTGTGAATTCAGCTTAACCTTCAATTGTTAATTCATACCCGTCATTATTTTTTTCCACTTTTGTAAAATGTCCTGGCAGGAATATTCTGAAAACATGACTTCATCAAAATATAGAAGAAGGCTTCTTTTCCCTCTGCCGGTCGCCCTATACATTCTATCCAAATATTCATCTAAATTCTCTTTTTCCATTTTTGGCCATAAGCCAAAATAACATTTCTTACAATCGATAAATTTCTCCATGGTAGCAACAAAATTGTACATCTCGGGATTTCCCAGATTCACTACACGCACTTCGTCCATTTGTAGATAAGAGTCCAATAAATAATCATTTTTCCCGCAAAAATGAACAAATCCTCCTCTAAAATACTTAAGTGCTCTCCGGTCATATGGAAGGATAAATTCGTCAATATGTTTTGGTGATAACAGTGTTGCACTATCCTCCGAAATGCGTGTTCCTCCGTTTCTCATATAAATTCCCCTTGATAAAGCGTGCCCGTGATAACATTTTGTTTTTTCTTCGCCGAGGACTTCTTTTAGCTTTTCTGTCACTTGAATATATATATTAACACTCAGTTCTAATAAATAATGAACAAATTCAGGATCATCATAAAGGTCATAGAAAATATTGTCCCCATAGACCGCATGGGCAATTTCAAAAGGACCTAATGTATCGGGAAGGTAAACATGTATCCATTCGGGTAATACACTCTTAAAAAAATGAATGTAATCAACGGCTCTTTTGAACATATCTATTTTGTTCAAATCGGGAAATTTAAATTTTTTTATTTCTTCTTTGCTCAAATGAGAAGTCAGCCATGCAAAAGTATCTTTCGGCACTTTATATTGCAAATCGAACATCACCGGAATAAATACCGTTCCAAAATTAGGTCGCATACATAAAGGAGCATCAAAAGCATTTTCTGCACAAATTAGGATTTCCTCCAGATGACCGTGCAACATTTTCTCTTTATCAAAAAACTGCTCCTCCATATCATATGTGTTGCCCGGAACAGAAATATTTTGCGGTCTCCAAAAAATCAAAGGAAGATAATCCACTGCTTTATTTTCCAATACATCGGCAATCCGGTTCTTTCCCTGAGGAATTATTCTTTTTTTCTGATTAATTGATTCAATTAAATCTTTTATTTTTGTACGCATTTTATTTTTTAAAGGATATCTAATGATTTGTTTTTTAATCTCTCCATCATTTGAAGATTTCTAATCCCGAAATAATCATGCAATTCTTTAAACTGGGAGAATAACCCATTGTAAATCTCTACGTTTTTCTGAATAGGCTGGTAAGTGGTTTTCTCTAAATGTGCCATGTGAGATACCGCCTCTTCGATGGAATCATATCCCCCATGCTTTTTTCCGGCAGCCAAACTGCCAAACATGGCAGCTCCCAAAGCAGAAGCTTGACGGGAAGAAGGAATTTTAATCTCCCGTCCGGTAACATCGGCATAAATCTGCATCAACAGCCTGTCTTTATGCGGCATCCCTCCACAGGCATATAATTCTTCTATCGGTAAACCATTATTGACAAAAGCATCGATAATGACTCGCGTACCAAAAGCAGTGGCTTCCAATAGAGCTCTATAGATATCCTCCGGCTTTGTTTGCAAGGTAAGACCAATGATTAGACCCGAGAGACTGGCATTATTTAAAATAGAGCGGTTACCGTTCCACCAATCGAGAGCAAGCAATCCACTCTCGCCCGGTTGTAATTGGCTTGCTTTTCCTTCCAGGAACCGGAATACATCAATGCCTTTTTCTTCGGCTGCTTTTTTGTAATCTGCCGATATGTAATTTGCCGTAAACCAGTTAAAAATATCACCTACTGCCGCCTGTCCGGCTTCATAACCAAAATAACCGGGGAGAATTCCGTCTTCTACAACACCGGGTATCCCTTTTATCAATTTCTGTTCTTTGCTTAACAGCATATGGCAGGTTGATGTGCCCATAATCAATACCATTTTACCCGGGTCGGTAACCGTAGCTGCCGGAACTGCTGCATGAGCATCAATAATGCCCACTGCTACCGGAGTACCCTCTTTTAAACCGGTTAATTTCGCCATCTTTGAAGTCAAACTTCCCGCTTTAAGACCGGTTGAATAGATATCCGAAGAAAGTTTTTCCTTTACTATGTTTTTTAACTGCGGATGAAGAGCGGCAAAAAATTCCGAAGAGGGGTATCCTTCTTTTTTATCCCATATGGCTTTATAGCCGGCATTACATGAACTACGCTTCTCCTCTCCGGTTAATTGTAAGATGAGCCAATCACCTGCTTCGATAAAACGGTCTGCCGAATGATAAATTTCCGGAAATTCTTCTAAAATCTGCCAGATTTTCGGAATCATCCATTCCGAAGATATTTTCCCTCCATAACGCAGTATAAACTTTTCCTGACGTTTTAGCGCAATATCCCGTAATTGATTGGCATAGGGTTCTGCTGCATGATGCTTCCAGAGCTTTACCCAGGCATGGGGATTGTCTCTCCATTTTTTCTTCATGCATAATGGCATGCCCTGTCTATCGATGGGAAGTATCGTGCTTGAGGTAAAATCTACACCGATACCGATGATATTTTCAGGAGGAACTCCCGATTTTTTCAAAACCTCCGGTATGGCATATTTTAAAACCCCCAGATAGTCCTCCGGATTTTGCAAGGCATAATCCGAAGGAAGTTTTGTATTTGTGCCCGGCAATCTTTCTTCAATAACACCGTCAGGATATCGGTAAATAGCGGTGTTGATTTCATCACCGGTTTTCACATCAACTAAAATAGCTCGTCCGTCCAATGTGCCGAAATCCAGACCAATCGCAAATTTATTCATAATTGCTCCTTTCATTTTCTGCCATATAAAGGGCCAAAATTAGCACATGCCCTAAAATCCGCACTTTCTAAACAGGATGTACCAAAAGAAGCCCAGGCCTTTGGCCTAAAGACTTTATCATCTGATACATTATGCATAGCAACCGGAATTCTAAGTATCGAGCATAAGGTAAGCAGGTCTTTTCCGATATGCCCATAGCTTATTGCACCATGATTCGCACCCCAATTGTTCATGACAGAATAGACATCTTTAAATGATCCTTTACCGGTCAATATGGGAGCAAACCAGGTGGTAGGCCAGGTGGGATCGGTTCTTTCATCCAAAATATGATGAATCTTTTCCGGCAAGTCTATGGTATGCCCTTCGGCAATTTGAATCACCGGTCCTATCCCCTTCACAATATTAATCCTCACCATGGTCACCGGCATGATTCCCTTGGTATAGAATGTTGAAGAATATCCGCCTCCCCGGAAATATTCAAGATTTGCAGGAGACCATTTTGTATTTTCCAAACACTTCTTGACTTCTTGTTGTGTAATTTCCCAGAAGGGCTTCATGGCTGAATTCCCCTGTAATTTCTGTTCTCCCGTAGCATCCAGTGTGGTAGAACCGGAATTAATCAAATGAAGAATACCCCCCTGTGCCAGACCGCTTAATTCACTACCGGTTACCCTTTTGACTGATTGAGGGCTCCAGTAAGTCCTGATATCGGAAAATATTTGCGCTCTGTTCGTCAACAGGTGATTAAACAGCATGGAAATGCCATTCAAACTGTCATTCTCAGTGGCAAAAATATAGGGTTCTCTTATGCCATTCCAATCAAAAGAAGTATTCAAGATCGTTTCCATAAAATCACCGTTTGGCAGATAATCGGTCCATTGTCTTTGGCCCTGGAATCCGGCAGCAATGGCATTATGCCCTTCCGCTTCTTCGGCATAATCCAAATTAACCAGATTTTTATTGCCTACCATTAAATCCCTGGCGATTAAGGTCATCTTGACAACCATTTCCCATTCGGCATCTTTTTGTTCACGGGAATGCCCTATCTCTTTTCTGTTTCGGTCGATACCTTCCGGGCAGTTCTTTTTGACCCATGATAATGCTTTCTTATATTCATCCCTATCATAGATTTCTTCCTTTATTCTTCGAGTAATCTCCGACATGTCGATATATTCATTTCTCATTCCCAGATAATTGCAGAAAAAAGAGGGATCAATTTGAGAACCGGCAATTCCCATACAGACACTGCCTATCGAAAGATAAGATTTTCCTTTCATGGTTGCAACTGCCAGGCCTGCTTTAATAAATTGCAGGATCTTCTGCTTGACATCATCGGGAACGGTTTGATCATCCTGGTCCTGAACATCTTTACCATAAATTCCGAAAGCAGGCAGACCCAGCTGGTCATGACCGGCCAATGCTGCGGATAGATATACTGCACCGGGTCTTTCGGTTCCGTTAAATCCCCAGATGGCTTTTGGTATAAGGGGATCCATGTCCATCGTCTCCATCCCGTAACACCAGCATGGCGTCACAGAAAGAGAAACACCAACACCTTCTTTGGTAAACTTATCGGCACATCTGGCTGCCTCGGTAACTCCGCCGATGGTGGTATCAGATATGACACATTCTACCGGTAAACCGTTAGGATGCCTTAAGTTATCGGTAATTAGAGAAGCAGCCGTTCGTGCCATATCCATTGTCTGGTTTTCTAATGCTTCTCTGATTCCTTTTCTGCGTCCGTCAATAATCGGTCGGATACCGATTTTTGGAAGCGCTCCGCATAATCTATTTTGTAAATTTGACATAATATTGTCCTCCCTATTATTAAAATATTTCATGATAAAATATCAAATAACGTGCAATATAAATAAAAGAAATCATGCCTTAACCAGGCATTCCTTTGAATTTTATTCAACCACACCCTTTTTTAGAATTATATTAGCATATAAAGCTTTTTCCCCACTTGCTACTAAGCAATATGACTGGGTTGCTCTTTTGTAAAATTTAAACCTTTCTAATTTTCCAATATTAAAATTTTCCCTGGATTTCTTTAAAATTTCTTGATATTTATTCCAAATTGAAGGTATTTCATCATTCCCGGTATCCATATAGATTACATTAATATCGGCAAAAGTATCAAGAGGGAAAAATTGAAGGATAGCTTTCAATAATTCCGGTATGCCATTGCCGTCAGCCCGGATGACAGGGGGACCGGAAGAGGCAGAAGGATAATTACCATCAGCCAAAACTATTTCATCTCCATGCCCCATTTCCATTATCACTTTCATTAACTCGGGGGAAATAATAGAAGGAATGTTTTTTAACATCAGTCTCTCCTTTCATGTAAGTTAAAATAAAATTTTATTCTTTACAACAAGATTAGAGAAAAGACATTTCATACGGATAGTTAAAGTTTATACTATCGCATCATCTTTAAGCATTTCTTTAAATTTGCTAAATTAAGTTATCAACAAAATAGTTTGTAAAATATTTTAGGTTGGTATTTTGTAATTTATTATAGCTTATATATTCTCAACTGTATAACATAAGTATTTTTTATCTAATTATTTTGAATTCTTCTGATAAGTGTTAGCAATTCCAACCAAATTAATTTTACATTAATTTGGTTATTTATTATTCCCGGTTAACTTATTTTAATTCATTGTGAAGCTTCCTGATAATTATGTAATAAGCTCTACCCGGTTTTTTATTGAGAGAATTTTAGGAACACAA
>CBFCZX010000043.1:0-11300 GCA_965602765.1 uncultured Atribacterota bacterium
GTAACCGGTGGAGAAATATATGCCTGTGATGTTCATATTCCCGGTGAATTATATGCAGCAGTTTTACGAAGTCCTTATGCCCATGCGGAGATCAAAAAAATAGATTACACGGAAGCAGAAAAAATGGGAGTTGTCTGCATCGGACCGGATGATGTGCCGGATATTTTATATAATGAAAGAATTGTCAGTATACCTGATAAGACTTTTCGTGACCGGACAGTGCTGCCCAAAGATAAAGTACGTCATGTCGGAGAAGCCATTGCTGCTTGTGCGGCAGAAACCGAAGAAAAAGCCTTTGCTGCTTTAAAAAAGATAAGAGTGGAATGGGGTAAAAAATGGGAACCACTGGTTAGCCTGGATGATGCCATGGATCCTGATGCACCGGCAATATATGATCACGTATTTTTAGGTGAAGAAAAAATAAAAGTAGAAAATAATCTTGCCTGTGAACGAAATATCGAAGTTGGTGATGTAGAAGAAGGATTCAGTGATGCAGATATCGTTGTTGATGAAACCTTTTCGGTTCAAAGAGTCTATCACATGCAGATGGAAACAAAATCAGCAGTGTGCAAGCCAGAACCTAACGGAGGCTTTACTCTTTGGACAACAACACAGGGGATTCACAATGTACGAATTCTTTTAGGACAGATATTTGGTCTTCCCTTAAGCAGAATTAATGTAAAAAGAATGGCTTTAGGGGGTTCATTCGGGTCCAGTATTCAGATGAATTCAATCACACCAATCTGTGTGGCTCTAGCTCTAAAAGCTAAAAAACCAGTAAAATTAATTACATCCCGTGAAGAGGATATGTACGATCATTCCAGTTATCCCCTGAAGACCCGCTTAAAAGTCGGAATAAAAAAGGACGGTACTTTAACCGCTGCTCATTGTAAAGTATGGGTGGAAATAGGTGGCCATAATATTCAAGCTTATCCCTATTTAGGCTGTGTAGCCGGCTGGTTTGCATCGCTCTATAAATGGAAAAACATAAAATATGAAGGGAAAGCCATTTACAGTAACAAAGGGCCATCCTGTGCCCGAAGAGGATATGGTAGTCCACAAATTAATTATCCTGTCGAAAACATGATAGATATTTTAGCAGAAAAATTAAATATGGACCCGGTTCATTTAAGGTTGCAAAATTATGTAGGAAGAGGTGATGAATTCTGGGGGCAAGGTCCAACCGTGAAATCAATTATTAGAAGTTGCGGTGTTGAGGAAATGCTGGTAAAAGGTGCCGAATTGATTGATTGGGACAAAAGAGGCAATCCGGAGACAAAAAGCGGAACCATTAGAAGAGGAATTGGAGTTGCACGGGGATTTCATACCTCCGGTACCGGCGGTCCTAAAGCCGGAGAAGTCATCGATTATTCCGGTGCCACGGTGAAAATAAATGAAGATGGTTCGGTAGATGTAGTGACTGCTTTAATGGATCACGGAGGAGGCACCTGGGATGCCGGAGCCAAAGTAGCTGCCGAGGTTTTAAAGGTGCCTTTTGAGAAAATCAGTATCGATAACGGAGTAGATACCCGTACGACGGTTTTTGATGTGAACACACATGCTACCAGGGGAGTCTACTGCGGATGTGCAGCTATAAAATTTGTAGCAGAAAAAGTAAAAGAAATGCTTTTGAGTTATGCTGCAACACTTTTTGAAGATAGGCCTGAAAATTTGGTTTTGGCACTCAATGAAGAACTGGAACAAGGTATCATCTATCCGAAAGGCTTACCGGAAAACTACAAGACCGTCGGAGAAATAGCCAACCATGCTAGAATAAACAGTGTCATGACCATGTCATATACCTCGACATTAAGACAAAAAAATTGTCCACCCTGTTTTATCACTTACTTTACCGAAGTGGAAGTGAATACCGAAACGGGTGAAATCACCGTACCACGGGTAGTCATGTTTGGTGATTCAGGGACTATCATCAATCCCGAGTTATGGAAAGGGCAGATTTTAGGTGCTTTTGCTTTAGGGCTAGGAGTAGGTAGGTTAGAATCAATCCCCTATGATAAATTGAGCGGTCAATTAAAATGTCATGGATTAATCACCGATTTTAAAGTACCCACTACCATTGATATGCCGGATATTGATCATATCATCGTAGACCATGCACATACTTATGAACCGACCGGTCCCTTTGGGGCTAAGGGAATAGGCGAGGCTGCTTTGAGTGCAGTTGCCTCTTCTTTTGGAAATGCGGTCTATAACGCCGTGGGTATTCGCTTTCAACAACTGCCCATTACTCCGGAAGTTATGCTTCAAGCCCTAAAAGAAAAAGAGACTGGAGGGAAGGTTTAAAATGCAGATAAATACAAAAATATTAGCCAAAAAGTTTAAATATCTGGTACCGAATACCCTGGATGAAGCTTTAAATCTATTGGATGTTTATAAGGATAAGCAATTAAAGATAATAGCCGGTGGAACAGATCTTCTGGTTAAGATGAAAACTACTGGTTTAAAAATTGATTACCTGATGAACATTAAAGGCATAGAAGAATTAGATTACATTGATACAGAAAAAGGTCTGAAAATCGGTGCTGTGACTTCTCTTTCCTATATTGTAAAAGAAAAAAAAGTGAAAGCAAAGTATTCTGCTCTCTATGAGAGTATTCATTCTATAGCTGCTCCGGCAGTCAGAAATATGGGGACAGTGGCAGGAAATCTGGGAAATGCTTCACCGGCTGCAGATACGGTTCCTCCTTTATTAACCTATCAAGCAGAAGTTATACTAAAAAGCAAACGAGGAAAACGGAAGGTTTTGGTGGAAGACCTAATCACAGGAGTAGGAAAGACCTTAATGGAGCCTGATGAATTAATTTGTGAAATCATTATCCCTGAACTTCATAAAAATAGCGGCAGTGCCTTTTTAAAAAAGAGCAGAGTTAAGGCTGACCTCTCTAAAATTAATTGTGCAGTTTATTTAGTCAGAGAACAAAATATTTGTAAAGACTGTCGGATAGCTTTTGGTTCAGTTGGAATTAAAGTAGTACGAGCAGAAAAAACAGAAAACCTCTTAAAGGGAAAGGCCATCGATACTGAACTGATAAATCGCGCAGCATCGGAAGCATCTCTTGAGATTAAACCCATTGATGATATCCGTTCTACTGCTGATTATAGAAAGACAATGTCCCGGACATTATTGAAAAATTGCATTAAATTGGCTTGGTTAAGAGCCGTGAATTAGTTATGAGTAAATTTTAGGGAAGGAGTGTATGTGAAAGTGGAAAAAATTCCTGTTGAATTTACATTAAACGGTCAAAAAAAACAAATCCTGGTTTTTTCGAATGACCTTTTGATCAATATATTAAGAGATGAATTATACTTGACCGGAACAAAATATGGCTGCGGCATTGGGGAATGTGGTGCCTGTACAGTTTTTATAAATGATGAACCGGTATTATCATGCTTGACTCTGGCAGCTTCCGTAAACGGAAAGGAAATTACCACCATTGAAGGATTGGCCAGAGGTAACGAATTACATCCCATGCAAATTGCCTTTTTAAAGAATGCAGCCGTTCAGTGCGGTTTCTGCACGCCCGGGATGATCTTGACTGCTATTGCTCTTTTAAAAGAAAATCCCAATCCCACTGAAGAAGAAATAAAAGAATATATGAGAGGCAATATCTGCCGGTGTACCGGTTATGTCCAAATTATAAAAGCCATCAAAGCTTGTGCTTCTGAGCAGAACAAAGTAAAAAGATAAAAACAGCCAATTTGTCATTCAATTAAATAATAAGGAGGGGAAGATGGTTCCTTTTAAATATATTTATCCTAAAACAAAAGAAGAAGTATTAAAAATTTTAAGACAAGAAAATTCAAAAGCCAGTATAGTGGCTGGATGTAGTAATATACTACCTTATATAAAGGATAAACTAATATCTGGAAAATTGCTTGTGGATATTTCAGAAATTGAAGAATTGAAGTATATTAAAATTATTGACAATCATTTATATATCGGACCGGCAACAACTATTTCTTATTTAATGAATTCCGAAATTATCAGGAAAGAATGTAGTATCTTATTTCATGCTGCAGCAGAATTTGCTGATCCAATAGTAAGAAATACAGCAACCATTGGAGGAAATCTGGCAGATGCATCACCGGCGGCTGATACTGCACCTCCTTTATTGGTTTTAAACGCCGTTTTAGAAATTGAAAACTTGGATGGCAAAAGAGATATTGACTTAAAAGATTTTTTTGTTGGGCCAAGAAAGACTATCCTAAAAAAAGATGAAATGATCACCGGCATAAGAATAAAGAATCAATCAATCAATAAAAATGGATGTTTTATTAAATTAGGTTTAAGGCAGGCAATGGCAATTTCCCTTGCTTCAATTGCAATGGTTTTAGAAACCGGAAATGGGAAAATAACCGATGTGCGTATTGCCATGGGTTCGATAGCTTCGAAACCTCTTAGGTTAATCAACGTAGAAGAATTTTTACTTAATAAGAAAATAGATGATGCATTAATAGGAGAATCGATGAAAAAAGTCAGTGAAACAGTGAATCCTATTAGTGATGTAAGAGCTTCTGAAGATTATAGAAGATATGTTTCCGGAATTTTATTTAAGCGGGCATTTCAACAATTAACCAATTAACTAATTTATTTATCAATAATTAATACGTGAAATGAATGATATAATTGACTGGGTTGGGGTATTAACCAACCATCTATTACCTAAGAAACTAAAAAAGCTTGAATTTTACAAATATTAATTGAAAATATGAATTTAAAACTAACGACCATTCACCATTCACCAACGACCAATTAGGAGGATTAAATGGAGGATTATCAAATAGAATTAACTGTTAATGGAGAAAAAATATGTTCAGTAGTTCAACCTGAACAGTCTTTATTAAAATTTTTACGTTCCAAAGGATTTACTGAAGTAAAATGTGGTTGTGAAAAGGGAGATTGCGGTATCTGCACTGTTCTCATGAACGGAAAAACGATCAAATCGTGCATTACTTTGGCTATGCAGGCGAACGGAAAGGAAATACTCACCGCGAAGAGTTTGGAAAAAACAAAAATAGGCCGAAAATTACAGGAAAGCTTTGTTAAACATGGAGCAATTCAATGTGGATTTTGCACGACCGGTATGTTGATGGCAGCCAAAGGTTATTTAGATAAAAACCCTGTGCCCGATAAGAATGAAATCAGAAAAGCCATTTCCGGTATTTTATGCAGGTGTACCGGATATAAAAAGATTGTAGAGGCGATTTATGATGTTGCTGAAGAGAATCATAAATTGGAGGGTGGTATTCATGTCTAAATTAATTGGCAAAGCAATCCCCAGACAGGACGCCTGGGCAAAGGTTACAGGTGAATTAAAATATGCAGATGATTTTTCCCTGCCCGGAATGTTATATGCCAAAATCTGTCGAAGTAAGTATCCCGCTGCAAAACTGATTTCAATTGATATCAGCAAGGCACAATCACTTGCGGGAGTAAAAGCTGTTTTAACTGCCAGGGATGTTCCTCGTAATGAAACTGTCACTAAATTCGGTCAATCTACTGATGTACGGGGAGGATTTGAGGGATTGTACAGGGTTTTAGCAGAAGAAGGGAAAAAAATTAGATATATAGGTGAACCCATTGCTCTGGTTGCTGCAGAATCCGAAGCGATAGCAGAAAAAGCAGTTGAATTAATTGAGATAGAATATGAACTTCTTCCCGGAGTTTTTGATCCGGAAGAAGCTATGAAGCCAAATGCCTATTTGGTCGGAGAAAAGGAAAGTAACATCGTCAATGAATTCGGGTGCATTAACGGAGATATAAAAAAAGGATTTGCCGAATCGGAAGTGATTATAGAAGACAGATTTGAAATCCCTTTTATTGACCATGCTTACTTGGAACCGGAAGCAGGAATTTCCTGGTTGGATGAATATGGAACGATTAATATCAGGGTATGTAGCCAGGTCATAGAACATTTTAGAGATGTAGCGGAAGTTCTTAATCTACCGCACAATAAAGTGCGTTATATTGGTACAATGATAGGTGGGGGATTTGGAGGCAAAGAAGATATTACCGTAGAATCATTTATTGCGCTGCTTACCTTAAAAACTAAAAAACCGGTAAGATTAGTTTACACCCGGGAAGAATCCTTGATAACACATTGTAAGAAACATGCATTTATTGAAAAATATAAAATAGGTGCCAAAAAAAATGGTAAAATTGTGGCCTTAGAAGCACATTATATCGGAAATGCCGGAGCCTATACTTATTTGACTCCCTGGGTTGGCTTATATGCTACAGTTAGTGCCACAGGCCCCTACAAAATCCCTAATGTAAAAATAAAAACACAAATGGTTTTAACCAATAATATATATGCCAGCGCTTTCAGAGGATTTGGTTCCAACCAGGCGAATATTGGATATGAGAGCATGATGGATGAATTAGCCAGAAAACTAAATATGGATCCTCTGGAACTTAGAAGAATAAATTGTATGCACACCGGAGATGCTCTTTCCACTACCGGTCAAATCATTAAAACTTATGTTGCCTTACCGGAAGCGGCAGAAAAAGCCTGGGCTGGTTTAGGGGAACCTGAATTTTCTAAAAATAAGAATGTAAAAATCGGTCGGGGATTGGCTATGGGTTTAATGAGTTATGGAAGAATGACTTTTCTTAGAGATTCTTCCCGGTGTTATGTAAAATTAGAAACCGATGGCAGTTTGATCATTAGAAGCGGTATCCCTGATCTGGGCGGGGGGCAGATTTCGCTTCTGTCACAAATTGCTGCTAATGAATTAGGGGTTCCCATGAATAAGGTAAAAGCATATTATACCGATTCCATGTTAACGCCTTTGGCAGGAACTACAACCGCTACCCGACAGACTTATATGTCCGGAAACGCAGCTCTTAAAGCAGCAAAGAATGTAAGAAATAACATTTTAATTAAGGCTGCCGAGGTTTTAAATGTGCATCCCGATCAGTTGGATATCGTTTCCGAAAAAGTAGTTGTGAAATACGATCAATCTGAGTATCTGCACTTAACTGAGGCAATAAGAGCCTGTAATGCTGCAGGAATAGAGCTCTTTTCCGAAGCACAATTTAATGCACCATTTACCGCTATTCCAGATTTGTCTAACTTAAAAGGTATGACTTTTCCTGATTTTGCTTTTGGAGCACAAGCCGTAGAAGTAGCCGTAGATATTGAAACAGGGGAAGTAAAAGTATTGAAGATCGTAAGTTGTTATGATGTAGGAAAAGCACTGAATCCGGCAAGCGTGGAAGGACAGATGGAAGGGGGATCCATACAGGGTTTAGGTTATGCCTTATCGGAAGATTTTGTTATAAAAAGAGGAATTCCTCAATCCCCCTCATTTACCGAATATATTATACCTACTTCAGTTGATTCTCCTGATGTTAAAACCATTATGATTGAATCCGCCAGCGGATTAGGCCCTTATGGGGCTAAAGGGATTGGAGAACCTTCGTTTAATAATATTGTTCCGGCAATATTGAATGCAATTTATGATGCTACGGGAGTAAGGATCAAACGAATTCCTGCTACCGCAGAACGAATTATCCGGGGTTTGAAAAAAGAATATTTTAAATAACTACTTGTTAATTGATTAAAATTGAATATTGTGACAAGGATTAATCGAATGTTCATTAGAGAAGCTTTGAACTTAAAAAAAAGTGCCTTCATATCTCTGGTTGGAGCAGGAGGGAAGAGCACTCTCTTTTCCCTCCTCGCTCGTGAAATAATTGAAGAGAAAAAAAAGTTAATTTTAACCACAACGACCCACATGCTTACAAGACAATTAATCCCTTTTATTGAAAAGGGTGTTTTAATTGAAAGTGATAATGAAGAAATAACGGACAATCTTATAAATAAGTGGTTTAAAAAGGCAAAACACAGAGAATTAATTCTTGTTCATCATCGATTGAAAAGTGAATTAGGAGAAAAGGTTGCCGGTCCTTCTCCGCTTTTTTTAAGCAAATGTTGGAAGTCGGGATTAGTAGATTATTTTTTGGTAGAATCAGACGGTGCTCGCGGTAGATCAATAAAAGCTCCGGGCTCTCATGAACCGGTAATATGTAAGTCAACCACTGATGTCATTGGAGTAATAGGTATAGATGCTTTAGGTTCAACATTGAACGAAAAAAGTGTTTTTCGTCCGCATCTTTTCAGTGAATTGACCGGTATGAAAATGGAAGAAAAAATTAGTATCGATGCCATTACTGCATTAATTTGCCACCCAATGGGCCTGTTTAAAAATGCTCCACTTTATTCCAAATGCCATCTCTTTATTAATAAAGTAGATAATGATTCAAGGAAAAAAATGGCAAAAAAACTTGCGGTTCAAGTACTCAAATATAATTCTAAAAAAATTGATGATATTACTATTGGGAGCGGTTGCAATGAAATAAAACCGGTCATTGAAGCCATCAAAAGGAGTCAATAAAAATGATTGCAGGTATTATCCTGGGAGCAGGAGAAGGCAAGAGAATGGGAAAAGAAAAATTATTGCTTCCATTGGGTACTAAAAGTATTATAGAAAGGGTTTTGGAAGTCGTAAAATCATCTTGTTTGGGTAAGATATATTTAGTCATTCGTCCGGAAGACAAAAAAATAATTAATATAGGTAAAAAATGGGGAGTGGAAATTGTTTTCAATCCTGATTTTTATAAAGGGTTGAGTACTTCAATTCACAAAGCATTACTAAAAATTGATTCTCAAGATATTGAAGGATTTTTTCTTATTTTAGGTGACCTGCCTTTCATTACACCTTCTATCATTAATCAGTTAATATTATCTTTCTCTCCCGGAAAGGATGAAATTGTTGTTCCATACTATAAAGGGAAAAGAGGAAATCCTGTCCTTTTTGATATATCCTGGAAAGAAGAATTGATGACTGTGACCGGAGATATCGGAGGACGAGTATTGATTAAGACACATCCGGAAAAAGTAAAGAAAGTTGAAATATCAGATGATGCCATCATTCTGGATATTGACGAAGAAGAAGATTACTTAAAAGCGAAAAAACGTTTTAATGTTTCTAAAAAAAGGGAATTAAATAGATGAAAAATATATTAGTAGTCATCCGCGGGGGAGGAGATTTGGCCAGCGGTGTTGCAGCAAGGCTTTTTCATGCCGGATTCAAAATTATAATTTTAGAGCTCGAATTCCCGACTGCTATACGCCTACCTGTTTCTTTTGCGCGAGCGGTTTATGAAGGCAAAATGGTTCTTGAAGACATAGAGGCAGTCTTGGCTTCTTCCCATAAGGAAGCAATAAGTTTGATTAACCAGAATAGAATAGCTGTTCTTATAGATCCGGAAGGGAAGATGATTGAAAAATTCAAACCAACGGTTTTAATTGATGCCATGTTAGCAAAGCGGAATTTAGGAACCTATCGTGGGCAAGCACCTTTGGTGATTGGATTAGGTCCCGGATTTGCAGCAGGTAAAGATGTTGATATGGTGGTAGAGACGAAAAGGGGACATTATCTGGGACGGATTATATATCAGGGGAAGGCAGAACCGGATACCGGTATTCCCGGTGAAATAAAAGGAGAATCGATAAAACGCCTTCTAAAATCTCCCGCAGAAGGTAAAATAATACCAACACACCATATTGGGGATTTTGTAAAATCAGGTGAAATCATTGCAGAAGTAGCAGGAGTGTATTTAAAAGCCGGGATATCCGGCGTATTACGCGGATTAATTTATTCTCATAGTAAGGTAACTAGAGGAATGAAGGTAGGAGATATTGATCCAAGAGGAATAAAAGATTATTGTTTCACAATTTCCGATAAAGCGCGTTCTATAGGAGGAGGCGTATTAGAGGTTATCTGTAAATATTTGAACAGGAGATCTAAAAAAAGAGAAATAGGTTATAAAAAATTTTTTAAAAATTGAAAAATCATATTGACCGATAGAATATTTTAATATATTATTTAATGTAATTAAATTACCTTTTTAAATTAGTTCAGAGAAACTAATAAGAGGGAAAAATGAAGTGTATCCTCTTATTAGTGAATAAGGGGATATTTTAATTTTAAAGACATTTAAATAAAATCCTTTAATATAAGTCCGGTGAGGCTGAAAAGGATAGATGGTGGATATCTCCCCCTCCTTTCAGTTTCACGAAATCGAAAGGAGGTTTTTTTATAAAGCACTTGTTTAAGATTTAATTATTATAAAAGCAAAAGGAGAAATGTATTTTGAAAGAAAAAATTAATTTAAATAATGAAGTTATAAGAGATGGAGATTACATTGATCCAGTAAAAAAAATTGTATTAGGTTTACAACATGCTTTTACAATGTTTGGTGCAACCGTACTGGTTCCTATTATCACCGGTTTTAATATTTCAGTTGCTTTGTTTATGGCAGGTTGTGGAACCTTGTTATTTTATTTTATTACCAAACGCAAAGTCCCAGCCTTTTTAGGTTCATCATTTGCCTTTATTGCTCCAATGATGGTGGTTACCGAAAAATTTGGTTTGCCTTATGCTTGTGGGGGTATTGTTGTTGCAGGTTTATTATATTTACTCCTTTCATTATTAGTGAGTATTTATGGCGTGAAAAAAGTTTTGAGTTTTTTTCCTCCGGTAGTAACCGGTCCGATTATTATAGTTATTGGATTGAAATTGGCACCGGTGGCCATCGATATGGCAAAAGGAAATTGGGGTTTAGCTTTGGTGGGATTTGCAGTTGTTACAGCTGTTAGTATTTACGCGAAAGGATTTTTCAAAGTCCTGCCGGTTCTCACCGGAATTTTCGTGGGTTATTTGGTTGCTGTTTTTACGGGCAATGTAGAT
Organism: uncultured Atribacterota bacterium; assembly: GCA_965602765.1. Lineage (GTDB taxonomy): Bacteria > Atribacterota > Phoenicimicrobiia > Phoenicimicrobiales > Phoenicimicrobiaceae > JAYEGH01. Next base: position 10,780 of record CBFCZX010000043.1, read on the forward strand.
TTTACACCGATTGCCCAAGCAAAATGGATTGGCTGGCCTGAATTTACAGTAGCAAAATTCAATTGGACTGCCATTACTATTATTGCCCCGGTTGCAGTCGCAACGATGGTAGAACATGTCGGAGATGTATTGGCAATAGGTGCAACGGTTGAGAAAAATTTAGTTGAAGATCCGGGATTAAATAAAACTTTAATCGGAGACGGTCTGGCAACTTCACTTTCAGCTATGTTCGGCGGACCAGCTAATACAACTTATTCCGAAAATACCGGAGTTCTTGCGCTTACCAGAGTTTATCATCCTATTATTATAGCGATTGCCGCAGTATTTGCCATTCTTTTAGGACTTATCCCTAAACTGGGAGCAGTAATTCTGACCATACCGACTCCGCTCATTGGCGGAATTTCTATCGTTCTTTTTGGTATGATAGCTTCCATCGGAATAAGAACGGTCGTTGAGCATAAGGTGGATTTCTCGCATTCAAGGAATTTACTCATTTCAGCAGTTATTTTAGTGTTAAGCCT
>CBFCZX010000044.1:0-11037 GCA_965602765.1 uncultured Atribacterota bacterium
TTTAATGGCTTCTTCTAACTGTTGATTATTAACCAATCCTTTTTTTAATAAAATATCTCCGATTCTTTGGTTAGTAAAAGATTTTTTAGACATTTCTATCATATTATCACCTACTACAATATTTTTTTAAGCAAGCATTATTTTCCATTAAATAAATCTCCAAATAGGTCCTTAAATAGTATCTTGTCTACATTCTGTTTTTTATTGTACTCTTTCATAAACCTACTTTGTTCTTCTTTTTCTGCTTTCCGAATACTTAAGCTTATTTTTTTCTTGCGATTGTCGATTTTAGTTACCAAAGTTAAGACATCGCTTCCTATGGTTAATACATCTTTTGGATGCTCTATTTTCTTATTCGAAATTTCAGCTATGGGAACCAGGCCATCAATATTTTCTTCTAAATTAATAAATGCGCCGAAATCAGTTAAGCTGACCACTTTTCCTTCAACCAGTTTTCCAACAGAGTATTTCTTTTTAAGGGAAATCCATGGATCTTCCATCAATCTTTTTTTGCTTAAGGTGATCTGCAGTTTTTCTTTGTCAATATTGATTATTTTTAAATCATATTCATTGTCTTTTTTTAAGATTTCATTTGGATGTTTGATTCTTTCCCAGTCAATTTCTGATACCGGTATGAATCCTTCCATTCCTTTATCCAATTGAACAAATGCACCAAAATTTTTAATCCGGGTAATTTTCCCTTTTACGGTATCATTTATCTTGTAATTATTTTCAATGCCATCCCAGGGATTTGGCAAGGTTCTCTTTCTGCTTAAATAAATTAACCGGGCATCTTTATCGATCTTTACTATTTTTAAAGGTAATACCATATATTTTTTTAAAACTTCGGATGGCTTTTCTATAAATTCCCAATCAATTTCGGAGACTTGTATGACTCCCATCACTCCTGCCTCTAACTCAACGTTTGCACCGTAAGAAGTGACTCTGCTGATGGTTCCTTCAATGATAGAATCGATGGTATATTTTTCTTCGATGTTATCCCAGGGATTCGGCAGCATCTGTTTTAAACCAAGGGATATCTTCTTTTTATCCTTATTGATTTCCAGAATTTTTAATTTTACCACCTCTCCCTCTTTAATCACTTCCGAAGGTTTTTTGATAAACGACCAGGCCATTTCGGATACATGCAATAAGCCGTTTAATCCTTCTTCGATTTCAATGAATGCACCGAAATCTTTTAACTTGGTTACTTTTCCATCGACTTCATCCCCAACTGCATATTTTTCACCAACATCTGTCCAAGGATCTTCTGAAAGCTGTTTCATGCTAAGGGATATTTTAGAATTATCTTTATCAAAATCAACAATCTTTACCTTTACTTTATCACCCTTCTTTAGCAACTTGGTTGCATCTCTGATATCTCTCCAGGTAATCTCTGAGATATGCAGCAATCCCTCGATGCCACCGATATCAATAAAGGCACCGAATTTGGCAATATTGGTAATTACGCCTTCCACTTCTTTTCCGATTTCTAAATTTTCCAGCGTTTCCTTCTTCATTATTTTTCTTTCTTTTTCAATGATTTCCCGATGAGATAAAATAATCTTATTATTTTTTTTCTCTAATTTTAATATAATAAAATCCAACTTTTTACCAATATATCTATCCAGGTCTTCATCCTTTATAAATCTTTGTTCGATTTGTGATTTTGGAACGAATGCCCTGATTCCCACATTGACAATGAGGCCATTTTCATTTTTCTCAATGACTTCCGCATTTATTTTTTCCTTGTTTTTGTAGATATCGGCAAGTTTTTCCCAAAGTTTTAAATATTTTGCGCGTTCTTTCGATAATTGAATATTTCCATTTTTTTCATCAACGTTAGTCACAAAAACATGTAGCTCATCTCCTACTTCCAGAGCATGAGTTACTGATCCAGCTTCCTTTGAAAAAAGTGAAGATTCTGTTTTCGGCAAAAATCCTTCCATTTTATATTTTATATCGACTAAATAGCCGTCATCGTTTTCCTTGACAATTTTCCCCTGTATGACGTCTCCTCTTTTTACCTTCTTAAATTTTTCCAGAGATTCATTAATCATATCATGCATCTCTTCTTGTTGATTTTTTTCATTTTGACTTAATTCTTTAGACTCCATTACATTGACCTTCCCTTTTTCATATCTTTTTTATAATCCTTTATTATAAAAGATATTTTTATTTTTTATTTTTATATATAATAAGCCCCTTGTCAGGCTTATCTGTTTAAAATTCACCTCAATAAAGGTGAACAATATATACGTAATTATTTTCCAAATTTAATGCGTTAAAAAATATATGTATTATAAACATTGGATAATTCTTTTTTCGGTAATCACTTTATCAACCGGAATATCATTTAAATCAAGTGGGATCTTTTTTACAATCTGGATTTCGAATGCTAGGGCAATCTTAATCGTAAAGGGTTTCACTCCTTTAAGAAAGCGATCGTAATAGCCTTTTCCCCTACCAATTCTATTTCCCTTTAAATCAAAAGCAATTCCCGGCAAAATGATTAAATCCATTTTTTCAGCAGAATAAATTCTTTGGAATTCTTGCTTCGGCTCCAGTATTCCCTGGCTGTTCTTTTTTAACTCCTTATCAAAATCAATTAAGAGTGAAGGTTTTAAATTACAAGATAAATCATCCATGATGGGAATAAATATGTTTTTTCCCATGGCAAGGGATTTTTCGATCATGTTTTTCGTTTGAACTTCACTCTTGGTGGCCACATAAAACATGATATTTTTTGAATGAATAAACTCACTGATATTTGATAATTTTTTAAATATTTCCAAGCTATGTTTATTTTTATCGACTGCGGGTAGTGAAATTCGTTTTGCATATATATTTTTTCTAATTCTTTCTTTTTGCACAACATTTTCCATTATGCTATATAATATATAGTCATTTTTATTATTTGTCAAAAATATGATATATTTCTTGCTTTATAAATGTATTTTTTCAATAAATTACAAAACCCCACCATGTCGTGAGCTTTTGGTTTTGATACCTGTCCTCAAACAGGTGGGCATCTACCTAAATGTTTTATGTTTCCACGCTCAACATCAAGTTAAACGCTTGATATTTATCCTACCTTTTCAGGTATGAATACCTCAGGTATACATTCTGCATTTAGAGATCGATCCCTCTTTAATAAGTGTTGGCTCAAAACTTAATCAGACAGCACGAACACAGCAGGGTAACTGTTTATTTTACACGTTCATCATATCATAATTTACTGCATTATTCAAAATATTGCTCACACTCAAAACTTAAGCCATTCAATTACTTTACATGCCAATGAATCGAAAAAGATAAACAAATATCTTTTTATAAATTTTTCAATATATTCTGTTTCAGCCATGTTGCGTCTTTATCCGAATAACATTCCTAAAGGTCCAGCTTGATATGAAGATCTTTTAATTGGTTTTCATCAATAGCTGATGGGGCATTGGTCAGTAGACAGGTAGCCTTTTGTGTTTTCGGAAAGGCAATTACTTCTCTTATTGAGTTTGTTCCGGCAAAAATCATTGCCAACCGATCCATTCCAAAAGCAATTCCGCCATGAGGCGGTGCACCGTATTTCAAGGCTTCGAGCAAGAATCCGAATTTTTGTATTGCTTTCTTATCATCTATACCCAGCAATCGGAATATTGTCTTTTGTAGTTCTGTATGATGTATCCTGATACTTCCTCCGCCGATTTCGTTGCCGTTCAAAACCAGGTCATATGCCTTTGAACGTACTTTTTGAGGTTCATTTTCCAATAATGGTATGTCCTCATCAATCGGTGCAGTGAACGGATGATGAACGGATTCATATCTTTTTTCATCATCATTAAATTCTAATAAAGGAAAATTAGTCACCCAAAGAAATTTAAATCTTTTTTTATGTTCGTCAATGAGTTTCATTTCCTTAGCCATTTCCAGTCTTAGGCTTCCCAGGGATTTATATACTGCCTCTTCTTTGTCAGCTACCATGAAGATAACATCCCCTTCTTTTGCCTTTGATTTTTCTCTAATTCCTTTGATTTCCTGGGTACTTAGGAATTTTGCAATAGAAGACTGATAATCTTCATTGGATTTATATTTCACAAAGGATAATCCCTTTGCACCATATGCAGATACAAACTTTGTCAGGTCATCCAGTTTCTTTCTTGAGACATTACCATATCCTTCTACCTTTATTGCACATATTTTTCCTTTAATTTTTATAATATTTTGAAATACCTGAAAAGATGACTTTTTAAATACATCAGTTAAATCAATCAGTTCCATCCCAAATCTTATATCCGGTTTATCACTGCCGTATTTTGACATAGCTTCCCGGTAATCTAATTTTAAAAAAGGTATTTTAAGTTCAATGTCAAATATTTTTTGAAACAAATGATAAAACATCTTTTCAATTAAATCAAAGATATCTTCTCTATCTATAAAGGACATTTCCATATCCAACTGTGTAAATTCAGGAGCACGGTCAGCCCTTAAATCCTCATCTCTAAAACAGCGGACAATTTGAAAATACTTTTCAAATCCGCTTATCATCAATAACTGCTTGAATAATTGTGGAGACTGCGGTAATGCATAGAATTCTCCGGGATTCACCCTGCTCGGGACAACATAATCCCTTGCTCCTTCAGGGGTGCTTTTAGTTAAAAAAGGTGTTTCTATATCTAAAAATCCTTTACCGTCAAGATATTTGCGTATCTCCATACACATATTGTGGCGAAGATTTAAATTTTTCTGCATCTTGGCTCTTCTTAAATCCAGGTAACGATATTTAAGTCTAAGATTATCTCCAATCTCTAAATTTTCTCCGATTTGTATGGGTAGATTTTGAGAAGAATTCAATATCTTCAGTGCATTTGCTTTAATTTCAATTTCTCCGGTGGGTAAATTGGGATTTCTTGCTCCAGCCATCCGCGCAATGACTTTCCCTTTAACGGCAACAACATATTCATTTCTGATGTCATGTGCTTTTTTATGTATTTCAACTGATTCTTCCGGGTCAAATACGATTTGAGAAATCCCATCCCTGTCCCTTAAATCAATAAATATCAATCCACCATGGTCTCTTCTGCTTTGGCTCCAACCCATCAAGGTGACTTCCATACCAATATTTTCTTTTCTCAATTCACCACACGAGTGCGTTTTTTTCCAATTCCCCATTGACTCAATCAATTTCTCTGATTTTTTCATTTTCTCCAAGCTCCTTTACGTTTCTCTTCTAGTCATTTATAGCGGCTCAATATAACTAAATATCTACCAATTTCCTAATTAACAAATTTACTGATTCATTTTTACCGGTTTTAATGTCTATAAACTGGTAAATTTATTTACATTTTAAATAGCTGATTAACTATCCAACGAATCAGCTAACGTTCTTTTCAGTACTTTCAGCCCACATCTTCACTATATACTCAATACTCGATACTATCTATTATTTTCCCAGCAGTAACGCCAACATCTCCACTAACAACTATTCACTATTCACTAACGACTGATTAACTATTTTATGGATATATCTTATTTAACATTCTCGGAAAAGGAATGGTTTCGCGGACATGATTTAAGTCGCAAATCCAGGAAACAGTTCTTTCAATTCCCAAACCAAATCCGGAATGTGGTACTCCTCCAAATTTTCTGATATCCAAATACCATTCATAACTTTCCCTGGGTAATTTATGCTCCTTGATTCTTTCTTCTAATAATTGATAATCATCGATTCTTTGACCGCCTCCGATTATTTCACCGTATCCTTCGGGAGCCAGCATATCGGCGCCCAGGACCACTTCTTTTCTTTTCGGGTCGGGTTTCATATAAAATGCTTTGGATTTTGTCGGATAACGATGCACGATAACCGGACTGTCATATTTACTTGATAATATAGTTTCATCTTCTCCGCCAAAATCATCACCCCATTCGATTTTTATATCCTGACTTTTCAATATTTCGATGGCATCATCATAAGATAATCTTGGGAAAGGTGTTTTTACCTTTTCTAATTTTGAAATATCTCTTTTTAAAATATTCAATTCATTTCTTTTATTCTTTAATACCTGTTTTACGATATAGGTCACCAGATTTTCTTCAATTTCATTACATTCATCAAAATCAACATAAGCTGCTTCCGGTTCAACCATCCAAAATTCCATCAAGTGCCTTCTTGTCTTAGATTTTTCAGCACGAAAAGTAGGACCAAAACAATAGACTCTGCCGAATGCCGCCGCGGTGGCTTCATTGTATAATTGTCCACTCTGGGTAAGATATGCTTTATCCCCAAAATACTCAGTTTCAAACAAAGTCGTTGTCCCTTCACATGCAGCCGGTGTCAAGATAGGTGTATCAATCAATATAAAATCATTATCATCCAAAAAATTCCGAATTGATTTAATAATTTCAGCACGAATTCTTAATATGGCATTTTGTCTGGGAGACCTTAACCATAAATGGCGATAATTCATCAAAAAGCTTACGCCATGTTCTTTCAGGGAAATAGGGTATTTTTCACCTGCCTTACTGATGATCTCTATTTTTTTTATCAATACCTCATAACCGGATAGAGCCCGGGGTTCTTTTCTTACCAAACCAAATACTTTTATGGCAGATTCATACTCCAGGCTATCAACTTCTTTAAATACGCTCTCCTCAATCTCGCCCTTTATCATCGTAGCTTGCATAAATCCCGAGCCATCACGGATAATTAAAAATTTAATGCTGCCACTTGACCGTTTATTATACAACCAACCGTCAATTTCTACCTCTTCCCCAACGTAATTGCAAATATTGTTGATCCTTACTTTCTTCATCATTTCCTCCTTGTATATAATTACAATAAATGACACATATTGAAAAAAACATATTCACCGACTCACAAGTCGCTAATTTGACAGTTATGAGCCTAATTCATCGATTAGATTATTTATTTTAATTTCTTTTTGTTCTTTGGTTTCCATATTTCTCAAAGTAACCATGTTTCGTCCCAGTTCCTCTTCGCCAAGAATGACGGTATATTTTACATGATATTTATTAGCCGTTCTCATCTGCGATTTTAAGCTTTTACCGGCATAATCCAAATCAGCGGATATTCCCGCTTTTCTTATTTGCTGCAATAATTGAAATGCCATTATATTATTCTTTTCACCAATTTTTACTACAAAAACGTTTAAATCCTGCTTTTTCGGCCAGCAGACTTTTTGCTTTTCCATACTGATAATCATTCTTTCAATTCCTGCTGCAAAGCCCACACCAGGTGTTTCTTTTCCACCAAGCTCTTCCACTAAATTATCATATCTTCCGCCGCCTGCGATCGCATTTTGCGCACCAAGTTCACCTGAAATAATTTCAAATGCAGTTTTTGTATAATAATCCAATCCTCTTACTAATCTTTCGTCAATAGTGTATTTTATCTTTAAATCACTGAGGCATTCTTTTAATTCTTCGAAATGGTCTTTGCACTCATCACAAAGATTATCAATGATTTTCGGTGCTTCTTGTAAAGTCTCACGGCATTTTACATTTTTACAGTCGAGTACTCTTAAGGGATTTTTTTCAATTCTGTTATTACACTCAAAGCATAATTGTTCTTTCTTGTTCTCTAAAAATGATTTTAATTTACCAATATAGTCTTTTCTGCATTTTTTACAGCCAACACTATTTATTGAAACTTGCAAACCCTTTAAACCTAATGTTTCGTATATTTCTAGAGCAGCTGCAATAATTTCTACATCCGCAACAGGGGATTGTGAACCGATTAATTCTATACCGAATTGATGAAATTGACGGAATCTACCGGCCTGAGGTTTTTCACATCTAAACATGGGACCAAAATAGAATAGTTTAACGACCTTTGAAATTCTTTCCATTCGGTTTTCCAGGTAAGCTCTTATCACCGGTGCTGTTCCTTCTGGACGTAATGTCAGACTTCTTCCTTTTCTATCGGGAAAAGTGAACATCTCTTTATTGACAATATCAGTATTTTCTCCGATTCCTCGAATAAAAAGTTCAGTGTGCTCAAATATCGGTGTCCTGATTTCACAATATCCATACTTATTTAATATTTTTCGTATCACATCTTCAATGTAATACCATTTTTCAATTTCTTCCGGTAAAATATCCTGTGTTCCTTTGGGAACTTGTATCTTCAATTTTTTTCTCCTTTTTTTAACATGTTAATAGTTATATCGACGTTCCATAAAAGCTTTTTTATCAACTGCTTTTCTTATTGCATCTTCCTGGCTAATGATACCTTCCATAAGCAAGTCTTTTAATGATTGATCCAAGCTCTGCATCCCATCTTTCTTGCTTATTTGTATAGTTGAAGATATTTGATGAGTTTTGCCTTCTCTTATCAGGTTTTTTATGGCAGGATTAGCAACCATTATTTCCAATGCAGGCACTCTGCCCTTTTCATCAAGCTCCGCTATCAGAGTTTGTGCAATAACCCCTATAAGACTTCCTGCAAGTTGCATTCTTACTTGATTTTGCTGATGAGGGGGAAACGCATCAATAATTCTTTCTATCGTTTCAGCAGCACTAATGGTGTGAAGGGTGGAAAAAACTAAATGTCCCGTTTCTGCAGCAGTAAGCGCCATCGAAATAGTTTCCAGGTCCCTCATTTCTCCCAAGAGTACAACATCGGGATCTTCTCTTAAAGCATTTCGCAATGCACTGGCAAAAGATCCGGTATGAGAACCGATTTCTCTTTGCGATACCAGGCAATTTTTATGAGAATGAATAAATTCAATCGGATCTTCAATGGTAATAATGTGGTCATATCTTTTTGTATTTATCAAATCGATTAAAGCAGCTATAGTTGTCGATTTTCCGCTTCCAGTGGGTCCGGTAACCAATACCAAACCCCTGTCTTTTTCAGCAAAATCTGAGAGTATTGACGGTAATCTAAGCTCAGAAAGATTTTTAATTTTTTCCGGAATCAACCTGAAAGCTGCCGCCTCCCCGAGTCGATGCCTAAAAATATTTACTCTAAATCTCGATACATCTTCTAGTTCATAAGATAAATCTAATTCGCCTTTTTTTCCGAATTCAATTTTCTGTTTTTCGTCTAAAATACTATATATCATTTCATGAGTCATGCTTGGAGACAATTCAGGTAGATCTAATTTCGTCAATTTACCATTAATTCTAAGGACCGGAGGAATATTTATATTAAGATGTAAATCGGAAGCTTCTTTTTCTTTGGCAATGATTAATAATTCCTTTATTTGCATGATTATCTCCTATTTAATCTTTCAACTTTTATTCTTAAAGATCATATTGATTGTCTCATCGATATTCTTATATGATGCCAAAACAAATCTCAATTTATGTTTGATGAGATCCTGAATGGTTTTAACCGCTTCATTATCTGTAGGATCGGCCATGGCAATAACCAACTCACCGTTTAATTCCATAATAGGCAACATCTTAAATTTTCTTATTGTCATTTCAGGAATATGGTCGGATAGGCTCCTATCAATATTATCTATATTGATATTCATGTATGGGATATTCAGTTGTTTGCTTAATACCCAGTTTATCTGGTCCTGAGTGACTATTTTCATGTCAAAGAGTATCTCTCCGACTCGTTTTCCCGTTTTTTTTTGAATCTTTAGCGCTTCTTCTAACTGGTTTGAATTTATAATTTTATAATGTTTTAGAATCTCACCTAATTTTTTATCTGACTCATTTGTTTTTTTTGTTCTTTTTATCATTGAATTCCTCCCTTCCAATTATTCCCAACAAACATTGTAAAACCTTCATAAGATAGAATACGTTTGGTTTTATAATTAAAAATCCCTGATAATACATTAATAGGTATTATCAGGGACGAGAATTTCTCGCGGTGCCACCCTGCTTGAATGAACTTATTGTCATTCCGCTCAATAACAGTTAACGTTTGTTTGACGATTAAGTCTACTTAAATAATTTCAACTTAATATTTTTTATGGGGTCTTTCGGTTATCAATGTCGCATAACAGATAACTTACTTTCCACTATATTTTAGCATATATTAAAATCTTAATAATTCTATATAAATAATTTTAAAAAGTCAAATAATTCTAATCAGTATTGCGTATTGAGTATGTAGTATCGAGTTAAGAAAAATTAAATTAGCAAAACAACAGTAAAGTAACAAAATAAGAGAGTGAATATTTGTTATTTACTCATTAAAAATACAAAGCTAAAATTCAAAAAATGCACCTGGATATACTTGCCTCATTGTATTTACTAAAAACGACTTGCCATCGTCATAAATACTTTTTTGTCTATAGCTTTTCTGATGGCATCTTCCCTGCTTATCTTTCCTTCGCTTAACAATATTTTTAGTGATTGATCCAGACTTATCATGCCCTCTTTTTTACCCATTTGAATAATGGTTGTCATCTGGTGAACTTTTTCTTCCCTGATAATGTTTCTAATTGCCGGGGTAGCAATCATTAATTCAACAACCGGAACCCTTCCTTCTCCGTCTATCGTTGGCAACAAAGTCTGGGCAATAACCCCAAGAATCGATTCTGCCAACTGGATTCTTATTTGACCCTGTTGATGGGGAGGAAATACGTTTATCATTCTTTCTATGCTTTCAGCAGCACTATTCGTGTGAAGCGTGGAAAATACCAAATGTCCGGTTTCGGCAGCTGTTACAGCCATAGATATTGTATCCAAATCTCTCATTTCTCCAACCAAAATGACATCCGGGTCTTCTCTTAAAGCGCTTCTTAATGCATAGGAGAATGATTTTGTGTTTGCACCGACTTCTCTCTGGTCAATAATACAATTCTTGTGTGTATGAACAAATTCTATCGGATCTTCAATGGTAATAATATGTTCATATCTTTCTCTATTAATAATATCGATTAATGCGGCCAATGTGGTTGATTTACCGCTTCCCGTTGGTCCGGTAACCAGAACAAATCCTTTTAATTTATCAGTGAAACTGATAATTTCTTCCGGTAAGCCTAATTCTTCCACTGATTTTATCTTTTCCGGAATTAATCTGCATGCAATTGCTTCTCCCCTTCGATGTTGAAAGATGTT
>CBFCZX010000045.1:0-10985 GCA_965602765.1 uncultured Atribacterota bacterium
TTACTCACCGGCAACCCATCTCTCCAAAGCATTTTTCCTATATTCATCTTTTTCGGCGGGAGTGGCACCATAATTAAACTCAAAAATGGCACCATCCCAATCTCCATAGGTTGGATTAGGTAATACAATAAAATCTATGCCGAATTTGTCTTTGTCTGCAACCGCTGCAGCATTTCTCTCTTCTAAAGATGCATGATAATAATCTACTGCAAAATCACCACAGTTATCACCCAGGTAAAAAATGACTTCATATTCTTCTAAAACCATATCTCTCCTTGGTTGTTTATTGCTGGTCTCTGTTTTTAGCATGAGGTGTTTTTCGTCCACATTAGGAAATCCCAAATCCAAAAGATTTTTCATTGTCCCCTCATAACCGGTTTCCTTAGTTCTATTAGTTACATAAAAAGTCTCTACTCCCTGTTCATTGACATAATTTAAAAATTCTGTAGCGCCCGGAATTTCTTTAGCTTCTGCTGCCTGCATCCATAAGTCCCAGGTTTTCGAGGAGTAAGCATTCTCTGTCCCAATCAATCCTGCTTCATAGGCGCTATTATCGATAACCGCTTCGTCGCAATCAACAATGATTGCCAAGGGTTTAATTGAAATACCCTCAGCTAATTTTTTATCTACCAGCATTTTTGCCAAATTGAATGCCTGATAACAGCAAGCTTTATATTCTGCTGCAGTTTGCATCCACAATGTTGCCATGACCAATTGTTCGTTAAAATCTTTTGTTGTGTAAGCTGGTCCCAAGTTTAAAACTTCACCGACATAAATTGAGCCGACATCCTCTATGTTATTATTTTTTGCTAAATCTCGCCAGTTTATGCCTAATTTTGCTCCAATCTTTATTAAGCTGTCGCCAGGTTGAACTGTATAAGTTTCACTATTTGCAAATGCGATAGAAGTTACTAAAACTACAATTAACAGTACTAGAAAAATCATTCCTGCAATTTTTTTTGATTTTTTTTCAAACATTTTAAAAACCTCCATTTTTTATTTTTTATAACTTTATTACAATATACGACAGAAAATGTTAAATTTCCTTCTTTTATTATTAATTTTTTGATGAAATAGTATATATTAATATCTTGAATTCTTTTTCCGATTTTTTTGAGATAAACTTCATTATACGCGCTTTTTTGAAATATTCCTGTTTATCTATCTGTTTCCCTACTTTTTCCATATACCTGTTAAAATATCTTAAAATCTTCTCCAGAAATCTTTTGCCTGTTCTTTTGTTCTCTGGGCTATTTTTTTGTAATCAAGTAACTTGATAACCCTATCTTCCATCAAAAATTTTCCCCCTACCATAGTAGAATCCACCATATCTCCACCGATCCCAAATAGAATATGAGAATAGGCATTTCCACTGGTGATAGGCGAAGGTGGATAATAGTCTACAACAATGATATCTGCGGCAGCACCAGCCTTTAAGGTTCCAAGCATCTGCCCAAAAAACCTCCGTGCAATATGCCGATTATTTAAAAAAGAAATCTTAAATATCTCGTCCCAGCCAGCCTGAGGATCATGTAATTCATGTTTCTGTAAAAGATTTGCAACTTTAATCGATTCGAACATGTCGCAAGTATATCCGTCAGTGCCTAATCCAACAATAATTCCTTTATCAAGCGCACTTTTTACTGGTGCAAAACCCACTGCATTTCCCATATTGGATTCGGGATTATGAATAAGATAAGTCTCGTTTTTCAAAATTAAATCCAATTCTTCTTCCTGCAGGTGAACGCCATGAATCGCCAGTGTACCCGGCCGCAATATTCTAAAACGCTCAAGACGTTCTGCAATGCTATGGTATCCTCGCATTTTACTCTCATATACATCGGCTTTTCCTTCGGCGACATGAATATGAAAAGGAACTTTTAAATCATCTGCTAAATCGGCAGCCCGGGAAAGCGTGTCATTATTAAGGGTAAAAGAGGCATGAAGGCCAATCATTCCACTTAGGTTATTATTTTTCTCCTTTTGTATCTTTTTTATAAACCTTTCATTCTCCTTTAATCCAGCCAATCCCTTATCATGCCCATCGCGATCAGTAACTTCATATGCCAGGCTAGCCCTTATACCTGACTGTTTCACTGCCTCGGAAAGAATATCCAGGCTCCCTTCTATATAATTGCTACTGGCATGATGGTCGAAAATAGTAGTAACTCCCTTTTTTATACAGTCTAAAAGTGGATAGATAGCACTATAATAGATATCTTTTTCGTTTAATTTTTTGTCCAGCCGCCACCAGAGTTTTTCCAGGATTTCTGTGAAATTTTGAGGTGGCTGATTAGTCTTTATATCCATTCCCCTGGCAAAAGTACTATAGAGATGCATATGTGTGTTTATCATTCCGGGCATAATGATTTTTCCCTGAACATCTTTATAGTCGGCTTTGGCATAGTTCAATCGTAATTCATTTGTATCTCCGATTGCTAAAATTTCATTTCCTTCGATGACTACTCCACCATTACAGATAACTTTCGAATCCTCATCAAAGGTTATGACCGTTCCGTTTCCAAATAGAAACATTTTACTTTACCTCTCTTTTCAAATTCATATTTTAATCTAAGAAGTAATTTTATTTTTTTAACCGAAAAACAAAAAATGTGTCAACATAATTGATTTTGACTTTTTCTTCTTTGCTATATGTTGAACTACTACTATTATATTATTAAATTATGGCAATTAGTGAAGATACCACAGGCAAGTCCGTCGTGGTATCTGTCCTTCGGGTTAATAAATATATTTTGAATCATACATCATCATGATAGTATCTAATATCAATGATGTCAAACTTTTAGTAACGGGATTTTAGTGTAAGTACAGTTTAATAAAATATCATAAAAAGGGTAAGCATGAGAACATTGCAGTAACTATAATTCTTTTGACCAAACTTGACATGTGTGTTATAATTCAACAAATAAAATAAATGCAAAAAGCAAAGTATGGGAGAAGTAGCGGATATAAAAATTCTACAGAGAGTCGTGGCAGCTGAGAAGCGACATAAAGAATAAATGAATCTGCCAAATGGACCCATTAGCTTCAAACTGAAAGGATAATATAATCCGAGTATGTATTGACGGTCTTTTCCGCCGTGAAAAGGAAAAGTGTATCGGTATCTATTCATTTACCCGTACGCTGCAAAGTAGGATTTCCTTCAAATGAAAATCCTACAAGGGTGGCACCACGGAAAATCCTTCCGTCTCTTGGAGATGAAAGGATTTTTTTAGTATCCTATGATAAATGATAATCTGTATACCGGCATACTTGCCAAGTGGCATTTAAGCATAAAAATAGTAATCCATGTATTAAATGCAACCGGGGTGGCACCACGGAAAAAAGCTTTCCGTCCCGATTTTTTTAAAAAATCGGGACGGAAAGCATTTTTTTATAAACTCACAATATAAGACAATCTTTATAATTTAAGAAATTTTATAAAAATTATAAATCCGAAGAGTACAAAATTTAATTTTTATCCGCCAATATGAGTGATAAAAAGGAGGTGAGTCTGTTTACATAAAATAACTAAGTAAAAAATAAACGTAAAAAAATAGGAGGTTATGAAAAATGAATTTTTGTAAGAAAATTTGTTTATTGATTTTGTTATGTATTTTTCTTTTAGGTATTCAGAATGTGTGGGCGGGAGATACAACCCGTCTATCCATCTCAACCGGTGCCATGGGCGGAGGATTCTATCCAATAGGTGGTGGCATAGCTGATTATATTTCAAAAAATTTAGAAGGTATTGAAATTACAGCAGCAACTTCAGGTGGCGTAGATGAAAATATAAATCGCCTGGACAGTGGAGAAGCGGATATCGGCCTGGTAAGCACCGGGGATTCCTATAAAGCATTCAAAGGTATGCCACCATATGACCATGAATTTAACAAAATGCGAGGGATGGGTATTTTATTTGCCAACTGGGGACAACCCTATACCCTTAAAAAAAGTGGCATCAATACTTATTTAGATTTGAAAAATAAAAATGTTTGCGTAGGCTCACCGGGTGGTTCAATGCATCGATTATTTTATGATTGGGTAAAAATTCATGGCCTAGACCCGGAAAAAGACTTTAAGAAGTCAGTCTTTCTACCAGCAAATGCTGCCATGGAAGCATTAAAGATGGGACAGGTAGATGTTGTGATGGAAATTGCAGCTATTCCAACATCATCTATTACTGAACTCTCTTTAACGAATAATGTTCAAATCATCCAATTTGCTCCGGGATATCGTGAAAAATTAATCTCGGCAAGCCCGGAATATCTGCCAATGACTGTTCCGGCAGGAACTTACAAGGGAATAGATGAAAACATTGAAACTGTCGGTATGGCAGCCATGTGGGCTTGCAGAATGGACCTCCCTGATGAACTTGTATATAACATGGTAAAAGCTTTATACAGCAAAGAAGGTTTGGAATATTTATCAACAGTTCATCCGGCAGCAAAGGGTATTAAACTTGAAAATGCCGCTAAATGGACTCCCATACCCCTCCATCCGGGAGCAGAAAAATTTTTCAAGGAAATAGGTTTAATAGACTAAATTCTTTACTTTTTGCAGGAAATCCTTGATCAACCAGAATCTTGGGTTTCCTGCAAATCAATATTATTATTTCAAAAATATAGTGAAATATGACGATTTAACTTGCTTCATTATTTTTTAGGAGGTATTCATGGCAAATAAAAATAGTCCAAATCAATACAAGGTAAATAAAATTGATTCTACTAATATGCAGGGTAGCATTAAAGTATTTGAGAGAAAATTTCAAGGAATTGGACAACATTTTATTAACGCAGCTTTGGCTTTTATTTCAATTTTAGTCATGTATTGGACTGTTAATCCAACATTCGATATTGTCATTAAAAGATCCGTGTACTTAATGATGATTTTTATCATGTGTGCAATCATATTCCCTTTTAATAAAAAATCATCTCTGGTAAAAATATCAGTGATTGATGTTATTATAATCGTTCTATCCATTTGCGGATCTATCTATGTCATGTATAATCCCTATGCGAGATTTATGAGACTGAGTTTGCTAACACCTTATGATATTTTTTTTGGCATTGTCATGATTCTTATTGGCTTGGATATCGGCAGAAGAGTAATTGGCTGGACATTAACAATTACCGCCTCAGTCATTATTCTTTATACTCTTTTCGGAAATATCATACCCGGACAATTTGGACATTCCGGATTCTACATTAAAACAATTATTAGTCAGGTTTATTGTGGACTGGAAGGTTACTACGGTATAGCAACAAGAGTCATGATTATCTATGTTATTCCATTCATCCTGCTTGGAGCTTTTCTGGAAAAAACCGGAGCCGGTGAATTTTTCATTAAGTTATCATTTTCTTTAACCAGAAACACTGTGGGAGGCCCTGCGAAGGCTGCTGTTTTAGGAAGCGCTTTATTAGGTTCTATTTCCGGCAGTGCAATTGCCAATGTTTCATCTACCGGCGTTTTCACTATACCAATGATGAAGCGTATTGGATACAAGCCGCATGTTGCCGGTGCTATTGAGGCAGCTGCTTCTACAGGTGGACAAATTATGCCTCCTATTATGGGAGCTGTCGCTTTTTTAATGGTAGAATTTACCCAAATTCCTTATTTAACCATTATTTCCGTAGCAGCAATACCAATCATTTTATACTATATTACCCTCTTTGCTTTTATTCATTTTGAAGCGAAAAAATATAATATCTCTATTGATAACACCATTTCCGTAAAGCCTGCTTTAGATATTTTTAAAACAGGCTGGCAATTTTTTTTCTCAATTATCATTATTGTTACCATAATGGGACTTGGCTTCGCCCCTAACCTTGCGGCTTTAGGTGGAATCTTTATATTGGTTATCGTTCAAATGATAAAAATCCGCAGGCTTGACTTTAAGTTTATTTACCAAGCATTAATTTTGGGAGGGAGATATTCTCTTAATATTGGCAGCATTATTGCCTGTATTGGAATCATAATATCGCTTGTCGGACTAACCGGACTTGGGCTTAAATTATCCTGGTTTCTTTCCGAGCTTACCTATGAGTCTGCTTTTTTAGCAATTTTAATCGTTGGTGTAATTTCTACAATTCTCGGAATGGGTCTACCCAGCAGTGCTGCCTATATTATTGTTGCTATTACAGCCGGACCCACTCTTATCAAAATGGGTTTCCCTATCCTTATTGCTCATATGATTATGATCTGGTTTAGCATTAATTCAGAGATTACTCCTCCGGTTGGACTTGCCTCTATTGTAGCCGCGGGTATTGCCGGTTCGGACCCGATGAAAACGATGTTAACAGCTTTTAAATTTTCCAAAGGTCTTTATATTCTTCCTTTTATGTTTTATTTTAGACCTGGAATATTACTTCAAGGTTCTCTGTTTATAATTATTGAAACAATTATTTCTGTTCTTTTTGGATTAATTGCATTTGCATCATTCTGGGAAAATTTCCTGTATAAGGAATTAAAATTAGCTGAACGGTTCTTTCTGTTGACTGCAGCATGTTTTCTTTTTTTCCCGAATATTTTAGGAAACGGTATCGGATTCATTTTATTTTCTAGTATTATTTTTATTCAAAAAGCAAATATTTCAACCGTGTCAAATCAACAAAATTAATACAGACAATAAAATAATGCCTTCAATTAATGACATTTTTGCCAAACTTATCGAAATAAATTGGGAGGACATTCTCATGGAAAAGAAATATACCATATGTCGCTTATGCTCTGCTTGTTGCCCTGTGGTGGTTTATCTAAAAAACAACAAAATTACTCTGGTAGAAAGAAAATCCAATAGCAGAATTAAGGAAGAATATTTTTGCCCAAAAATAAAAGCTGCTGCTCAAATTATTTACTCTCCTCATCGCATAAAAAATCCGATGATAAAGGAAAAAAGAAATGGGAAAAGCTTTTGGCGGGAAGCATCCTGGGAAACGGCATTAAATATAATCACAAATAAATTAAACCTTTTAAAAGGTAAATACGGTTCCGAATCTATATGCTGGTTAAGGGGACAGGCGTCCGATTGGGGTGCAGTATGGCACTATACCAATAGATTAATGAATGTCTTTGGCTCCCCTAATACTATCGGAAACGGTTCAGTTTGTCATGCCGCACGGGACGCAAATCATACTTTTACTTATGGCGCAATGACCAATCCTGATTATAGAAATTCTCGCTGCATTATTATTTGGGGAAGAAATGACCGAGATTCAAAACCCTCTCTATATGAAGAAATTATTTACGCGAAAGAAAAGGGAGCCAAAGTCATTGTTATAGATCCTGTGAAAACTAAATTAGCTTCATTGGCCGATATTTGGTTACAGGTAAAACCGGGTTATGATGGCATGCTTGCGATGTCTATGATTCATATTATCATTTCAGAAAAACTTTATGACCTGGATTTTGTAAGAAATTGGACTATTGGATTTGATAAATTGAAAGATATTGCAAGTTATTATAATCCCGAAAAAATAGCAAATACAATGTGGCTGTGCCCTGAAAAAATAAGAGAATCCGCCCACTTATATGCAAAAACTAAACCTGCTTGTATTGGAGATGGTAATGGAATTGATATGCATCTAAATGTTTCTCAAACATCAAGAGCTATTTCTATTTTAAGGGCATTGACCGGAAATCTTGATAAAAAGGGAGGCGACCTTATCCCTCAACCCATACCTTTTAAAGATATTCAGCTCAAAGATTATTCCCCCAAAAATATAAAACCGATAACCTTTAAATACCCGCTATTCAATCATTACGATAAGAATCTTGGAATTCACACGATGGGAGTGGTTACTGATGCAATTCTTAATGAGAAACCTTATCCTCTAAAGGGACTTATAATTCAAGGCGCAAACCCGGCAGTAACGATGGCAAATTCTAATAGGTTTCTTGAAGCACTGTCTAAACTGGAATTGATTGTGGTCATTGACTTGTTCATGACTCAAACCGCAAAACTTGCTGATATTGTTTTGCCCACGACTACTTCTTTTGAACAAACAAGATTAAATTTAGGCTCAATGTATAGCAATCGAATTGTACTTCAAAACAAGACAATAAAATGGTTTGAAAATTGCTGGCCGGATTGGAAAATCATATTTGAACTGGCTAAAAAATTAGGCTATGAAAAAGAATTTCCATGGAATAATGTTGAAGAAGCAATTGACGAACAATTGAAACCCTCTGCAATTACCACTGAAATGCTCCGCCAGAATCCGAAGGGTATTCTTTTTCAAAAAACACGCTATAAAAAATATATTAACCATGGATTCAATACACCAACCGGTAAAGTTGAGTTATATTCAGCAAAATTGAAAAAATATGGACATTCACCTGTCCCTGATTTTCAAGAAGCATGCAAAAATCAACCAAGTTTTTATAAAAAGAATATCCGCTTCCCCCTGATAGGAATCAGCGGAAAAAGGTCCAATAATTATGTACATTCTCAATTTAGGAATATTCCTTTTTTAATAAAACGTGAACCTCAGCCCTTTGTTGATATCCATCCTAAAGATGCAAGAAAAAGAAATATTTCTAACGGAGATAGGGTAATCATTGAATCTCCTAACGGGAAAATAAAAATGAAAGCCAGAATTTCAAATATTGTTCACTCCGGATCAGTCCGTATTGCGTGGGGATGGGGAGAATACAACAAAGATTATAATCTCAATATACTAACGGATGACAAACAAAAAGATTCGATAACCAGTACAACTTCAAATAGAACTTTTATGTGTAATATAGTTAATACCAATCAAAAAACGCAAATTTCTAACAGTTAAGTAAATTTTCATTAAAACAAATCTGCCATATTAATATATTGTATCCGGAAACATTTTATCAGTCATTCTTTATCTTTAACCTTAATTACATTATTTTATCCTTGGATCATCTTTTGTGATATTTGATTTGCCTTTTCAATCAAGTTTTCTTCATTGATATTGATAAGTCTTCCGTCACGTACTACGATTTTACCGTTTACAATAGTCATATCTACTATTTGCGAATCCCCAGAATTCACGAGTGCCGAAACAGCATCTGATAATCCTCCGGCAAATCCTAACCGTTTTGTGCTTACCAGAAACATATCTGCTGCTTTACCTTCTTCAATGCTTCCAATTTCCGGCTGATTAAGAACATCTCTTCCTCCGTTAGTGGCCATAGACAGGACGTCTTCAGCAGACATTGCAGATATCCCTGAAACAAGTCGGTGCATCAAAAAAGCAGCTCTCATCTCAGCAATCATATTGGATGAATCATTACTGGCACTGCCGTCAACACCCAATCCTACTCTGACATTCTTCTTCATCATGAACGGTATGTTCGCGGCACCGGAAGCAAGCTTCTGATTCGATACCGGACAATGTGCTACCCCCGTATTTGTTCGGGACATGCGCTCAATCTCATCTTCGTTTAACCATACACAATGGGCAAACCAGACATCATCTCCCAACCAACCAACTCTTTGCATGTAATCAAGAGGTCGTAAGTTAAAAGTATCATTACAGAATATATCTTCGTCTTTGGTTTCCGCCAAGTGAGTATGGCTTTGCACATGATATTCTCGGGCTAATTTTATTGATTCCTTCATTAGTACTTCGGTTACCGAAAAGGGTGAACAGGGAGAAAGAACAACTCTTTGCATTGCATAAGGTTTATCATTGTGATATTTTTGAATGATTCGTTGAGAATCCTTTAAAATGATTTCCTCAGACTGAACAATTGAATCCGGAGGCAAACCGCCATCTTTTTCGCTTAAAGACATAGAACCTCTGCTGCCGTGAAATCGCATGCCAATTTCTTTTGCTGCTTCAAACTCTCCATCAAGAAGGTTTTCGTTCCATTTCCCGGGAAATACATAAAACTGGTCCGAGGAAGTTGTACAGCCAGTTTTTAAAAGCTCACCCATTGCTACTTGAGTGCTGTAATAGACCGCTTCAGGGGTTAACCGTGCCC
The DNA here is from genome assembly GCA_965602765.1 of uncultured Atribacterota bacterium. Taxonomy (GTDB): domain Bacteria; phylum Atribacterota; class Phoenicimicrobiia; order Phoenicimicrobiales; family Phoenicimicrobiaceae; genus JAYEGH01. The sequence goes on from CBFCZX010000045.1 coordinate 9,961, forward strand.
AAATCGGATAAAGATATTTTAACCAGGAAAATAATTCAACACTCTGTACCTGCGGGATATTTCGGGTAAGAGTTTGATAAAAGTGGTGATGAGTATTGATTAATCCGGGGAAAAGGAAATAATCTGAACCATCGATGACTTCTTCGGCTTTATCTTTTATCCTAGAAGCTATTTTCGCAATAATATTACCCTTAATGAGAAGATCATAATTCTTGAATCGATTTCTCTTAGTGTCCATAGCGACAATTTCTTTGATGTTCTTTATAAGAATAGAAGACATTTTAGCACCCCTTTCTTTTGTAAATCAATAGAATTGTTTTTATGTTCATTGCGATAGAATGGATGAGTTAGAATTATTTCATGAAATAATGAATCCATTATTTTCAGTAATTTATTTGGCAATGCTTTCGATTGCTTCGATGATTTGCTCATAACCGGTACAGCGGCAAAGATTTCCATCTAAAGCAGTTTTGATCTCCTCTCGCGTAGGATGTGGATTACGCATAAGCAGTGCTTTAGCAGACATTAACATTCCGGGAGTGCAAAATCCGCATTGAACAGCATTATAATCAATAAAAGCCTGTTGTAACGGATCCAATTTTCCATCAATCTCCAATCCTTCAACTGTTAATACTTCCATGCCTTCCAATTGGGCAGTCAGAATTAGACAGGAATGAACCGCTTTGCCATTTACTATGACGGTGCATGCACCACATTCACCAATTCCACATCCTTCTTTCGTACCGGTTAGATTGAGCTGATTTCTCAATGTATCAATTAAACGCTCTTTGGATCCTACGTCCAAAGTTACCTGCTCTCTATTAACGGTAAGCTTTATTCTTGTTTTATTCATTTTCGGTCTTCTCCTTGATGATTTGTTTTAAGGCACGTTGAATCAGGGTGCAAATAACCGGTTTCTTATAAGGCGTTGACCATCTTGTTCCGGTAATGGAAACAAGTTCTTCGCTCGTTAATCTGCTCACTTCTTCCAGGTTAATTTGATGAATAGACTGACCGTTTATCAT
>CBFCZX010000046.1:0-10405 GCA_965602765.1 uncultured Atribacterota bacterium
AAAGCGTAATTCAGGGCATCTTCGATTCCTTCAATATTTTTTCCTCCGGCTTGTGCAAAATTAGGAGCTCCTCCTCCCCGACCATCTATTAATTTTCCTGCTTCCTTTATTAACATATTCATATCATATTTTAATGCTTTAGTGCAAGCAAGTAATAACTTTGCTCCATCACTTCCGTCCTTAATTCCGGCGAATACAATGATGTTATCATCCATATTAATGCATTTCTGAACCAATTCTTTTACTTCCTGAAAACTTTTCTGACAAAATATTTTTTTAATAATCTTTAATCCACTCTCATTTAAGATAGATTTACTGATTAGTTGATTTACTTCATATTCCTGTAATTTTTCTTTACATTCTCTTAATTTTTTTCTGGTATCTTTTCTCTCTTCCAACATTCTCTCAATCACTTCTCCCAGCTCTAAATCTTTAACCGTTAATTTGTTGGAGGTGTTCCTAATAAGCTCGTTTTTCCAAAAATAATCCTTCAAAGAACGCTTTCCGCATATGAAATCGATTCGGATTTTAGCACCTCTATTTTCCCATTTTAATATTTTTATCAACCCAACTTCTCCGGTATTGCTGCAATGTGTCCCGCAGCAGGCACAGATATCAAAATCCTTTATTTCAACTATTCTTATTTTCCCTTCCTGGGGCGGTATCTTTCTTAGATTTAATTGTTTGGACTTATTTCTTTCTATGAAATAAAATTCAATGGGTGTATTTTTTAATACAATATCATTGGCTAATGCTTCCACTTTTTCAATTTCCTCAGATACAATATTGTCTTTCATAATATCTATAGAACAAATGTCATTCCCCAAATTAAATGATACCGTATCGGCATCCCATAATCTTTCAAAAGCAGCCGATAGAATATGTTGTCCGGTATGTTGCTGCATATGGTCAAACCTTCTATCCCAATCAATTTTCCCAATGATTGTGTCTCCGCAATTTTTATTAATATCTTTCTTAAGTAAATGTACTATTTTTTCTTTCTCCTCTATAACATCAATAACCGGTACATCCTGAAAATATCCTAAATCGTTTGGCTGCCCACCGGACGTTGGATAAAAACAGGTTCTCTCCAAAACAACAGCAAATTTGTCATTCGTTTTTACTTTTTCTAATATTTTACTTTTAAATTCCTTTAGGTATGGGTCTTTATAATATAACCTTACACTCAATTTTTTCTACTCCTCTTAAAATTTATCCCAGTAAATTCGACAATTCCATACTAACAAAACTGTTTGTATGGAAAATTAATTTCGACTTGATGGGAAAATAAAACCGGAAAATCGAAATAAGTGATTTTTTTAATCTTTCTTTATAATCTCATTATTAATTATAATACAAAAAGCCTATCTAAAAAAGGCTATATTATATCAGAACCATTCTATCTTCCACATATTTATCTTTTCGATTTCCAACCAGAGAGAACTGTTTAATCAGGTCATCTACGGTAATTTTTTCCCTTTTTTCTCCCTGAACATCGAAGATATTATGCCCTCTATCCATCATGACGGTTCGATTCCCTACATCCAGAGCTTGCTTCATGTTATGGGTAACCATTAAGGTAATTAAATCACTCTGTCGTTCTTTGACTAAATCCCGGGTTAACTTTAATATTTTTTTACTGCTCTCCGGGTCTAAAGCGGCGGTATGCTCATCTAAAAGTAAGACTTTCGGTTTAAACATAGTAGCCATCAACATGGTCATTGCCTGCCTTTGGCCTCCGGATAACAAACCTACCTTTTTTGTAATGTTGTCTTCCAACCCCAGATTCAATTCGCTTAATTTTTCCTGAAAATATTTACGTAGATTTCTATTTGTTCCTAACCGCAATCCCCTGTTTTCTCTTTTTATTGAAAGGGATAAATTTTCTTCAACGGTCATATAGGGAGCAGTTCCTAGAAGAGGATTTTGAAAAACCCTTCCAATCCAGCGTGCCCTTTGATATTCTGGCTGATTGCTTATTATTTCACCTGATAATTTTATTTCTCCTTTATTTTGTTGTAATGTTCCTGCAATCAAATTTAAAAGTGTTGATTTTCCTGCACCATTACTACCGATAATCGTTACAAAATCACCCTTTTTTATACGCAATTCAAAATCATCCAGAGCAAGTGTTTCATGAGGTGTATTTTTTGCAAAATACTTGGTTAAACTTTTAATTATCAGCATAGACTATACTTCCTTCCCGTTATTATTTTGAAGCTCTTTTCTTCCCAGATTGAATCTTTCGGCAAAATTAAGTTTATGTTTTACCAAAGGCACGCTTAACGCTATGACAACCAGGAGGACTGAAATCATCTTCAAATCTCCTGGTTTAAAACCGAAGCTATAACCGTAACGTAATGCAATAATCATCAAAAAACGATAAATCAGGGAACCTACAATCACCGCAATAGTCCGCCAAAAAATGGTTGGCATTTTTATTATGCTAATACCGATAATGACACAAGCTAATCCGGAAACGACCGTGCCTAAACCCATATTTACATCTGCAAATCCGGAATACTGGGCAAAAAGTGCCCCGGATAATCCGACCAAAGCATTTGAAATACAAAGTCCTATAATTTTAGTAATGTCTGTGTTTACCCCTAAACTTTTTATCATCTGTTCATTGTCACCGGTGGCAATAATGGTCAAACCTATTTCGGTAGACATGAAATAATCGATTGTAAATTTCAATATGACTACCAGAAACAGGAAAAAGAAAGGAATCAGATAATCCATCGACAAATCAGGAAAATATTTATTTATTTCTCCTAATAAGGTAATTTTTCCCAATAAAGGAATATTTGGTCTTCCCATAATTCTCAAATTAAGCGAATATAAAAGAGTCATAGTTAAAATTCCCGATAGAAGATTGGTCAATTTTAATTTGGTGTGCAATAAACCGGTTATCAATCCGGCGAAGGAACCTGCTATTATTGCGAGAACTGTTCCCCACAGTGGATCCCCACCGGAAAAAATGACCTTGGCAGCGACACCAGCACCTAAAGGGAAACTGCCTTCAACAGTTAAATCAGGAAAATCCAAAATCTTATAGGTAATAAATACCCCTAGTACCATAATTCCAAAAACTAATCCTTGTTCCAATGCATGCAGTAAAAGACTTATCGACATATTATCTGTTCCTTTCTTTTAATTAGAGATTAACCAGGCAATTCAGCTCCGTCTTTAAAAATCTTATCAGCCTCTTCAATAATTTCTTCACTAACGGTAATTCCGATTGTCTTAGCGGTATCCAGATTTATTACAAACTGCAAATCATTGGGGTCGCTAATCATTTGCATGGGAATATCAGAGGGTTTGACTCCGTCGATGACCTTTAAAGCTACTTCTCCGGATTTTTTACCCAGGGAAAAATAGTCAATACCGTAAGATGCCAATGCTCCTGTACCAACTGTACTTGGATCTGCTACAATTAAAGCAATCTTTTGTCTATTGCATACATTAATGACGGATCCCAAAGCAGATACCACGGTATTATCTGTAACGATATATATTGCTTCCACCCTGCCAGCCAAAGATTGAGCTGCCATTAATACTTCACTGGAATTACTGACTGTGACTTCGATTAAATTAAGGCCAAGTTCCTCACATGCTTCTTTTGCATCATCAATTTGAACGACTGAATTCGCTTCGCCTGCGTTATAGATAGTACCAACATTTTTAGCTTCAGGTAAAAATCGGGGAATGAGGGCAACCTGTAACTTGTTTGGTGCGGCATCACTCATTCCGGTAACATTGTTTCCGGAGCTTTCCCAGCTCGCAGCCAAATTTGCAGCAATAGGATCAGTAACAGCACCAATGATAATCGGAATTTCCTGGTTGACTTGTAGTGCAGCCTGGGCTGTCGGCGTCGCAATAGCTAAAATCATATCTACCTTGTCATCTTTAAACTTTTGAGCAATGGAAATAGCATTATTAAAATCACCCTGTGCATTTTGTAAATCGTAAACAACATCCACTCCTTCCTTGAGTCCTGCTTCTTCCAAAGCTTCTTTAAAACCATTCACAACTGCATCCAGGGCCGGATGTTCTACAATTTGTGTTACTCCTACTACCAAAGGTTCAGCGAAAGCAACGGATGATAAACCTCCCATAATTAAAAGTGCTAATGTTAATAATAAAATTGTTAAATTTCTCATAATTTTCTCCTTTTTGTTTTTTTATTTTTACTTTCTAAATTCAATTCATCCTATAATCTCATATATCACTTCCCTTCTTATTGTATTGATAAAATTCATTGATTGTGAAAAAAAGAAGGGTCAGAAATGTTAAAACGAAAAACACTTATGACCCTTCTTTTTTTCACTTAAAAAGAAAAACCATAAGCAATGTCTTTAGGAGACACATGCCTATGGTTTTGTTGTTTGCAATAGTAATATATTAATTACCATTTATCCCTTAGGCATATACCCCCTTGAGATAATAGTAGTAATAATAATAGTAATTATTAATAACATATTTTTTTATTTTTGATTCAACCTTCATTTCATTAAACCAACTATATTAAATTATTAATATTAATTATATAATATAGCTCTATTTGGTCATTATGTCAAATTTATTATTAAATCCCAAATATTGTTTTGCAATTCCTGGAAGTGACATTTGCAACCTCTGTAATGCTAATACCTTTTAATTCGGAAATCTTTTTTGCAATCAAAGGTATATACTTTGGTTCATTCGGTTTCCCACGGAAAGGATGTGGTGCAAGAAAAGGTGAGTCTGTTTCCAAAAGGATTTTATCTAAGGGATATTCTTTCGTAATAAATTGTAAAGATTTTGCATTTTTAAAAGTCACTACTCCGCCTACCCCGATATAATAACCTGCGTTCATACACTCCCTGGTCATATCCGCATCACCGGAAAAACAATGAACCACTACCTTTAATCCCACTGCTTCATCTTTTAAAATTTTTAAGATGTCTTTATGTGCTTCTCTGTCATGAACAATGATTGGTAAATTAAGCTTACGCCCTAAATCTAAATGTTTTTTAAATGCCATCATCTGCTGTCTGATGGTACTTCGTCTTCTATAAAAATCCAAACCTGTCTCTCCAATACCTACCACTTTATCATGATGAGCCAATTTCTCTAATTTTTCCCAATCCTCTTCATTTATCAAATTACTCTCATTGGGATGATATCCAATCGCGGCATATACTTCCTTAAAGCGTGAAGCAAATTCAAGTGCCATTTTGCTAGAAAGTAAATCAGTGCCAATGGTAATCATTTTTGTTACCCCATTTTTTACTGCCTCTTTTACAACTTCTTCTGCATTTCTTTTTATCAAATCAAGATGTGTATGTGTCTCCACAAAAAATGCGCTAACTTCAACCACCCCTTTCAATTAACACTTAAATGTTTTATTTTTTATGTTTGGGCTTTTAATTTGCTCAGCTTAACTGCTGTTCCGTAAGCAAGCAATTCTGCTGCACTACCAATTACGCTGGTTGTCATAAAACGTACATTGATAATTGCGTCAGCTCCCATTTCCTTTGCCTGATTCATCATTCTATGGGAAGCTATTTTACGAGCACCTCCCATCATCTCGGTATATTCAATTAATTCTCCACCCAACACAAGTCTTATAATAGCAGATAGATCTCTTCCAATCCATATGGCGTAAATGGTATGTCCCTGAACCAAGCCTAAATTTTTATCAATCTGGTATCCCGGAACCTTTTCAGAATTCTGAAGTAATATATCTGTGGCGTCATCAGAGGAAAGGGTTGTCTTTTCCATCCTTTTTTTCTTTTTTTGTTCAAATGCTACAGTGATTAAGACCAACAAGATGCCACCCAAAAGGAAATAAATAGTAATTTTCAACCACCATGGTAATTCGGGGCTATTATAGACTTCCCAAATCCCACCGACAAATATTGCAACAAAAAGACCAATAACAAATGCAAGTGAACCGATTAATCTTAAGAATTTCATTAATTTCTCCTCCTTATATCAAACAGTTATTAGTAAAAAACATACAAATATCACCGTTTCGATTTTATTAAACTTTTTTCCAACAAACTGTCTCCTAGGCCAATTCCACAACTTTATTGACTAATTTTTCGATGCCTACCGCTATTTTTGAAATAGTCGGCCCCAACATATAGGCCGGAGTAGATACAATTTTATTTTTTGAGTCAACTGCAATTTCCCCTACTCCGCAAGTGATATGTTTTCCTCCCATTTCTTCAATGTTTTTAGCAGTAGCCGGATCATCGCCTATGGTTAATTCCGGATGAAATTTCCCTAAAACTTTTCCTGCTAATACCGGGGCAATGCAAATAAATCCCATGGGCTTATTTTCTTTATGCATGGTTTGTATGATTCTTTCAACTTCCGGATTGGCAGTGCAGTCTATTCCTTTAACCGCAAAATTACACAGATTTTTTGCTGCACCAAAACCACCGGGAAAAATAATTCCGTCAATATCCGAAGCTTTTATCGTGGATAAATCTTTTATCTCCCCGCGAGCAATCCTGGCAGACTCATTTAAAACATTTCTTTTTTGGTCATTTATTTCCTTGCCTGTTAAGTGGTCAATCAAATCATATTGCTCCATAGCCGGCGCCAAGCATAATATTTCAACGCCTGCTTTATCCAAAAAAAGCAAGGTTAAAGTAGCTTCATGGATTTCACTGCCGTCATCTAATCCGCAACCAGACAATACTACACCAATTTTCTTCATTTTATATACCTCCAAATATTTTCTAACAATCTGAGCATTTTATTCAATCTTGTAAATTACATATATATCTTTATTCGATTGAATAATTACAATTCCTTTAATTTAATTATATTAGCTCTAATTAAAAAATGAAAGATCCATTAATATTTTAATATTTCTATCGCATTTAAAATATCAAAATTTCTATTGGAGCATTAATGCATGAAATTGGATAAGATGAATTTGCAGAGATAGTCTGAGGAAAGAAAAACAATATGGATTTTTTACGAGAAAAGAATATAATTCATTTAAAGAGACCGTGAAACACAGGGTGTAAATTATTATCAGGCCACCGGTTTGCTGCTTACGAAAGAACATCCGAATAAACATTGCTTTGATTGAAATTCCGTTCTTCAAATCGAGATATCAATCCTTCAATATTATCCAGAACAGAACAATTCACTGCCTCAAAACCTTTGTCAATAATTCTTTGCGCTTTATGGAAATCACGCCAGTGAATATGCTCTACCTCTGGCTTGATTAAAACTATATTTCCAACTTTTGGAATAAAGTTTATTTTTTCTTTATTGTTTTCTCTAATCCTTAGCCCATTTGAAGCAGTATAAAAACCTTTAGGAATGACGTATTTCATTTTTTTTGAAATTTCCATTGGAGAAACAAGGCCATTTACATAAGGTAACTGACAAACATTTTTTAGTATATTACGTGAATAGTTTTGTAACCCATTTAAGTATTTCACACTTTTAATGGGGGAGCTGACATCAACCGCTATAACCATTTCAGCACCTAAATCCAAAGCTGTCTGAATGGGTAGCGGATTTACAAGAGCACCATCCACCAACCATTGATCATTTAATCTTTTCGGGTTAAAAATGCCCGGAAGTGCAGAACTGGCAAAGACTGCTTCAGAAACTAATCCCTGATTGATCAGTATTTCTTCTCCTGTCTGGATATTGGTAGTGACCACAGTTAGAGGAATATCAAGTTCGGAAAACTTTTTATGCTTGACAAGAAATGAGAAAAAGCGCTCTATTTTTTTTCCGGCAATAATTCCGTTTGGAAAACCGGAATCCATCATCTTGATTAATTTCTTCCATCCGTATTCATAAGCTATTCTTTCCATTTCATAAACATTTCGTCCCGCTGAAAAGGTAGCCCCAACCAGAGCACCAAAACTAGTTCCTACAATCATATCCACGGATATATCTGCTTCATATAAGGCCTTCAAGGCACCTAAATGCGCATATCCGCGTGCCCCCCCACTTCCCATGACCAGGGCAACTTTCATTGATTTCATTTGTCTCATCTTTTCCCCTCTAAAATATCTCTTTCATATAAGCATCAACTATTTTTTTGATAATCTCCTTATCCATTCCCGATGTATTCGGAGGAATAATTGGTTTTCCGATTCGTACTTCAATTCTATTAAACTTAGGCCATTTTTCCCCTATAGGTAATGCTTTATCGGCTCCTTTAATGGCTATCGGGAGAATTGGCACAACTTTCTTTACTGCCAAATAAGCTGCACCTGCTTTTGCTGAAAAGTTATTTTTTTCATTTTTGATTCTACCTTCAGGAAATATACCTAAAATACCACCCTGTGTCAAGACCTTTATCGATTTTTTTAATGCTGTAATATCACTGCCGTCTCGTTGAACCGGTATGGCACCAACCACCCGAAGAATATAACCGTACACATTCTTCTTGAAAAGATAAGCGACAGACAGGAAGGTTATCCTAGATTTAATTGAAGATAACAATAGAAATCCGTCGAATACGCTTGAATGATTAGCCACAATAATATATGGGCCGCTCATCGGGATATTTTGGCTCCCCGTTATTCTAAGTCCAAAAAATAACTTGAAAATAATCCAACTTATTATTTTTATCAGATAATATAACAATATATTTAACCCCGGATATCAATAATAACCTTTTTTAAATTTTTGTCAAATAATATTTATTATCACTTGGTAGATTTTGATAAATGCTCTATTCTATTTTCCAACTCTTGAACTTTTTTTTCCAGATCATCGACATATTTTTTAGAAACAAAATTCATTTTTTCCAATCTGTATTTTATTTCCGGTTTTATTCTTTCAAATATTTTATTTTTTTCTTTTTCTGCTTTATTCAATAAGTCAACGATAAATTCTTTGCTCTCGTCCTTGCTTAATTCTCCTCTTTTAATGAGTTCATCGGCTATCTTATTGGCTTTTTCCCGGGTAAAAGAAATGGTACCTATGCCGGCAAAAATTATTTTTTTGCTTAAATTCAACATATTTTCTCCACCCTTCCTTAATACGTCTAAAGGGAAAAATATAGAAGGCAAAATGACTTTTTTAGTCTTTTCCTGTTCTACGATAATCTGAGCCAATATTAATGAAGTAATGTCTTCTTTATTTTTATTGTCTACGACTTTTATTTCCATTCCCTCCCGAATAAGCCGGGAAATTCCGTAAAGATTAATATATTTTTTTTCCTGTGTATCATAAAGTTTACGATTTCCATATTTTTTAATAATATACTCTTCCATTGGTTTCCTCTCTTTCCCGGAAAAATATTACGCAATGCGTTATATGAAATTTATAACACACTGCGTTATATTTGTCAAGATAAAAACTGTTCCAGTATTGCGTATCGAGTATATAGTCTCAAAAATGACTTCACTTGAATTTTGGAAGTGATATCTTGAATTAAGAAAAAAAGGAGATGAAAAATAGTAAACAATAATATTCTTTTTTCCAAACTGTTTTGCAGTTTAGCAATTAAAATGATTCTTTTTCATGAACAAGGTGGAATATTTCCACTACCCTACTGGAAAAATTCCACTACCCCTAGTGGAATTTTTCCACACTAACAACAACAAACAAGAACATTAACAATATAACAGCAACAACATTATGGTGTAATTTTTCCCTGCTGTTGTTGCTACTGTTTTTTTTCATTTTCAATCCTTCTCTGTTATTCTGACTTCCTGCTCTGTCATTTCCGCGAAGGCGGGAATCCAGTTCCCTTAACAACAAACAAAATAAATTGAAATATTTTTCACCAGGGTGCTGTTTTTTCGCACCTTTTTTGCTTTTATATAAGTAGAAGGGTAAAATATTCCTCCTTTGCAAATTATCCTCACTGAAGATTTTTAAGGAAGAATTTTTTTCTGTCATTGAGAACTCCCGCAGGGAAGCAGCAATATCGTAAAAAAATATTTTATGAAAGGCAAAAATCATGCAAAGAAAAATAACAGTGAATAAAACTATTTCATATACCCATATCCAGGATTATTTTTTGTCCCGCTGGGTAAGCATCATCGGAATTGGCCCGGCCATGCTCTATCTTCAACTCTTAAGCTATTGCCATAAAGGAAAAGATGCCGCCTGGCCTTCTATTCAAAATTTAAACCGGAGAATGGGAACGACTACCAAGACTTTAATCAAATATCGCCATGCTCTCGTAAAATATGGTCTCATCAAAAAAGTGGTCAAACAGAAATCTTCCACAGGTGGATATTTCCATAATCTTTATAAATTAGTCATTTTAGATAATGAAAGAGTTCTCCTTCCTCCGGCAGAAAGATGTCCGGAAGAAACCGAGGAAGTAATATCAGGCATTGCAGAAGAGTCTACTTTCATCAAAGAGAATAGTCTTAAAAGGATAAATATTAATGATAGGAATTCTTTAAAGAAAAAGAGG
>CBFCZX010000047.1:0-10391 GCA_965602765.1 uncultured Atribacterota bacterium
TTTTACTTCGAAAATGTACCAACAGGCCATCCCCATTATATTTTACTTAATTTTTTGCTAATTTCTCACAAATTTTTATGTTTTTCGAATATTTCACCAGCCAATTTTTCTAATGAATGAAAATCTTCTTCTTTGGGATAGCCTTTTACTATTACCGGCGAAATAATCTCAACTTTTAGGTTTCCCAACATTCCGGTAATATCTTCCAGCATTTTTCCTCCCCAGCCATAGGAACCAATAATCGAAGCATATCTAGATTTAGGTCTTAAAGCATTGACTAGATAAACTGCTGAGGCCACTTTGGGATGCATACCGGTTAACACCGTAGGAGAAGCTATGACAATTGTAGCTGCATCAACCATTGCCATAGCTATTTCTCCTATATCGGCATAGGTGAGATTAAAGGGTTTTACAATAATATTTTTCTTCATTAATTCCTCAGAAAATACGTGAACCATCTCCGCTACACTGCCATGCATTGAAACAAAAGGAATGACTACTTCATTTTTTACTTTATCAGAAATCCATTCTTTATAGGCTGATAAAATGAACTCCGGACGGGAATAAACCTGTCCATGGCTGGGAGCAATAACCTCGATTTCAAATTTATCCAACTTTTCTAGATGTTTTTTAATATTATTGCGGAACGGCATCATGATTTCAGCATAATAACGCTTTGCTGAAAAATATACTTTGGATTCATTGTTTACCCATAAATTGCTTGATGCATAATGAGCGCCAAATAAATCACAGCTGAATAAAATCTTATCTTCCATGACATAAGTCAACATAGTTTCCGGCCAATGCACCCAGGATGCAAATATAAACTGTAAAGTTTTATTCCCTAAAGAAAGTGTATCATTGTCTTTGATGGTAATAATCTTTTCTTCTTTAATCAGAAGATGGTCTATCAGCATTTTTTTACACTTTTCATTGGTCACAATTTTTGCTTCAGAAAACAATTCTAATATTAAAGGAATCGAACCGGAATGGTCTTGTTCGGCATGATTGACAATTAAATAATCAATCTTCTCAATATTTAAATCATTTAAATTATCCAATAAATCATCTTCCTTGACTGGATCAACTGTATCAATTAAAGCAATTTTTTCACTTCCTTTTAACAGATAAGCGTTGTAGCTGGTACCATCCGGAAGAGGAATAAGTTCATCAAATAATCTTCTATCCCAATCGATTGCTCCCACCCAATAAACATTGGGTTTCAATTCTTTAACAGCCACAATTATTTCATCTCCTCAAATTCATCTTTCCCTACGCCGCATATAGGACATTCCCAGTCATCCGGTAATTCCTCAAAGGAAGTCCCCGGTGTTATTCCTGATTCTGGGTCTCCTTTTTCAGGATCATAAACATAGCCACACACTGTACATTTAAATTTTTTCATTTTATTAAACTCCTTTTCTTTTTTATCTTTAGTTGATTTTTCTCCTGTTGGAGGTATATATGTAGGAGCTGCTTTAGGAGAAATTCCTTTTTTAATTTCATGATAATGATTATAGGTTAATGGTGTTCCTTTTTTGATATTTCCAGCATTGACGATTTTTCCAATAAACAGAGTATGGGTTCCGACATCAATCTCCTGGACAACTTCTGCTTCCAAAAAAGCTAAAGTGTTGTCTAAGATAATTGGCGAACCGGTCACTCCAATTTTATATTTTATACCTGTAAATTTATCTTCGTCCCTTCCGCAAATAAAGCCAAATTTTCCGATAAATTTCATGCTTACGTCCTGCTCTAATACCGATACAGCAAATACTTTGCTATGAGAAATGCATTCATGGGTATAATTTTCTTTATTAATGCTAATGGCAATCGTTGGAGGTTCAGAGGTAATCTGAAAAACTGTATTTGCAATTTGGCCGTTGATTTTATTTTCTTTTTTAGAGCTGATGATATAGATGCCATAACCTATTTGATGAAGAGCCGTTAAATCCATAAGATATCTCCTCTTTCAAAAATAGATAGAAGGGATGTATCAGAATACATCCCAACCAATTAGAAGTTTTTCATTTACATTATTATATTACTTGTCATCTTGAAAAGTCCATAATCCGTGTATATTGCAATATTCTCTGGTCTTCTGTAATCCTTCGACATCCTTAAAGAAAGCTTCTGGTTTTTCACCGGGTTTCAGAAATTTTCGACAAACTCCTTTATCTGTGATGGTTTCAATCCATTCAATATAATGCTTTTCTTCCATAGGATGCAAGGTAGAACCGACAGTTGCTTTTATTCCGGAAGTTTCTTTTTCTACTACCGGAACATGTTTTTCGGTAGTCTGATCAGCGGATTTCTCTTCCATTCGATTCATTTCCTGTCCGCAACAGACTAGAGCACTTTCCCCCTCATGTAAAACCTCTACAATGTTTCCACAAATCTCACATTTATAAACTTCGAATTTTTTAGTCATTTTTAGCCCCCTGATTATTAAATTTTTTTATGACAAAGCCACCAGTCATAACATTCGAATTCTTTGCTTTTTAATCTCTTTTTTGCAGTTTCAACATCTGTAGGTGGCGGAATGATAACTTCATCATTCATCAATTCATTATTCGGCCAATTAGCAGGCATGGCAACTTTATGTTCATCTGAAACCTGAAAGGCCTTTACAACTCTTAAGATCTCATCCATATTTCTTCCAACCGAAGCAGGATAAAATAATATAAGACGTATTACGCCATTAGGATCGATAAGGAAGACGGCTCTGACTGTGCTTGTTCCTGCCCCGGGATGAATCATTCCTAATTTTTTTGCTACCTTTCCGGTATCATCAGCAATGATAGGGAATTGAATTTCTACTCCCAGTTTTTCTTCAATCCATTCTACCCATTTAATATGTGAAAATACCTGGTCAATCGATAATCCAAGAAGTTCACAGTTAAGTTTTCTGAATTTCTCATGCCTCTTGGCAAAAGCAACAAATTCGGTGGTGCAAACTGGGGTAAAATCTGCCGGATGGCTAAATAAAACCAGCCATTTACCCGAATAATCATCGGGTAATTTCCTCTTCCCGTGTGTTGTCTGCACTTCCATCTCAGGTAACTTATCCCCGATTAAAGGGAATTTTTCTTCCATTTTATTTTCCATCATTAAATCCTCCTTTTTATTTTTTAGAAAATTGACATATTTTAACAATATCAAATTTGTTTCTCAAAATTATTTGCTGTCTATCAATAACTTATTCTTCTGCAGGTGGCGGAGTAAAGGTCCGGGAAGCTAATTCTTTATCTAACATCAAAAGGCCTCTGCCGTCTTTCCCGACAAACTTCAGTTTTTGTATCATCTCAGCAGGATTTGCTTCCTCTTCGACCTGTTCTGTTACATACCATTGCAGAAAAGATTCTGTCGCATAATCATTTTCTTCTCTTGCAAGTTTAACTAAACCGTTAATTAATGAAGTGACCACCTTTTCATGCTTTAAGGTCTTTTCAAATAAATCGAGCATGGAAGAAAAATCTGTTTCAGGTTTTTCAATAGCATCTACTAATACTCTTTCCCCTTGCTGATTAACATAATTATACATCTTCTCTGCATGAAACTCTTCTTCTTTTGCTTGAATTTTGAACCAATTAGCAAATCCATTTAATCCTTCTGCGTCAGCATAAGAAGCCATAGAAAGATATAGATAGGCGGAATAAAGTTCTCTATTTATCTGATAATTCAAGCTTTTTACCATTTTTTTACTCAACATAAGATTTCTCCTTTCTTTTTTTAAAATATTTTATCGAAATATTAGTTTTAAATAACGCCTTTTTTTTCTGTTGTCTTATTCGTCCTCTCTTATATAATAATTACTTTATTTGTAATCTCCTGAAAAAAGATATTTCATTTGTCTCATAAATCTACCCGAAATACTGTTAGGCTTCCACAACTTCCTTAATTTCTGGAATTTCTTTTTTCAATACCCTTCCTATTCCCATCTTTAAAGTCATTTGGCTCATGGGACAGCCCAGGCAGGCACCAACTAATTTTACTTTTACAATGCCATCTGAGGTGACATCGACTAACTCTACGTTTCCACCATCTGCCAGCAATGATGGTCTTACTGTTTCTAAGACAGATTCGACTCTTTCCATTAAATTTTTCTTTTCTTTCATTTTTTTATTCTCCTGAATTTACATTGTTTTCTTGGGATTCTTTTCTTTTTCTAATAAAGAATCTAGAGTAATTTTTTCTAACTTTCCAAAAACTTCTTTTCCGATTTTATCTAATTTCTTTTTTAACAGGCATGTATCTATGTGTGGGCAAACTTCTTTTTTAAAAGTGCATTCATTTATCCTAAAGTCTCCCTGAAAAACCTTCATTAAGCGGATGAGTGTAATTTTTTTGGGCGGTAATGCCAAGGCAAATCCTCCACCCTTTCCCTTAAAGGAAGATAGGATCCCTTCTTTGTTCAATGTCTGCAATATTCTCCTTAAGAAGGGACGAGGCATATCTAAAGCTTTTACCATTTCATCAGCTGAAAGAACTTCATTGTTATGCCCTGCAATGCAACGCAATGCCCGGATAGCATAATCTGTATTTCGAGTAA
This sequence comes from uncultured Atribacterota bacterium, assembly GCA_965602765.1. Taxonomy (GTDB): domain Bacteria; phylum Atribacterota; class Phoenicimicrobiia; order Phoenicimicrobiales; family Phoenicimicrobiaceae; genus JAYEGH01. The sequence continues at coordinate 4,553 of CBFCZX010000047.1, forward strand.
TTAATTTCAAATGCAAAACCCCGCTTTATTAATTTTTTATATGATACTATATTTGTATCATTATGTCAAGCTTATTTTGAAGTTAATTATTCTTCTGAAGAAATTATGAGCCATTCCTCAATGCATTATTAAAAATATCTTTTATTTCCATAAATTCCAATCCCTTTTCACTGATAAAACCCTTTAATGTCATAGTTTTATTTTCAGGTGCATTAAAGTTTGTCATTCATCTGTTATTACGCAGAGTGGAGGAACTTTCTTTCGTCTAAAAGCAGGATAATATTTTCTATCCGTAATAAATATACGGGATAATTCTTTCTATAATTGCCTAAAAAGTTGCTTATAATTTTTAGCCACATAATCTTTGAATACATCCATTCTGTCACTGAAATTCAAATGTATGCTGGCCTCCTTCTGATTGAATAGATAGTTGACTTTTATAAAGTTTTTTGATGGGGAAATCAGTTTCTTTAATTTCGATTTCTCTTTTGGAAAACTGATTTGAGTCATATCCTTCCAGGGGATATGCATATCAAAAGACGGTTGGTCTGATTTATTTTCAGGCCAAACAATGGAAAGAATTACATTCTTCTCCGGAAAGACCTGCAAATAAATCGATTGTTTAGTATAAAAAAATAAGCCCCATAACGGTCCGGAAATATTCTTATATCCTCCCAGGTACTGTACCATGCATTTACCTATCACTTTTTCTTGTATTTCCCGCTCTTTCATTTCCCAAAATTTATCATTATTCATAAGATAATTCACTCACGTTGAAATAGATATTTAAACATCTATTTATTTTATAAACCTTCGATTTGCATTTCTCGAGGATGTTCAATTGTAAAAGCATATTGTATCTCCTTTTCTTCTTGAGGACCGAGTTCTAATTCCCATAACCAGATTCCCCTTCTATCGTCCCAATCCTTTTCGTCCGGTTCAGTGTTTATTTCATTTACCTTTATATTAATTCGGTCATCTTCTGAGACCGGTATTGCTTCAAATAATTTTATGGTAATCTTGTCAGATTTATAATTTTCTACTGTTATCCTATATTTGAAAGTCGTTTTTTTAGTTCGCGAAAGTATTCCGGCAATTAAAGTTTTATCAACTTTTTTTTCTAGGAGTTCTCTTTTTACCTTGACATTTTCATCAATACCCAAATATAGGTCAAACTCTTCACCGGGAGCTATATTACCGATGGTTGATGTACCTACAAAATCTCCTTCTAAAAATATATTTACCCGACCGGCTAATAATTGAAGTATTTTACTATTAATTACCCGGGAACCGAGGTAAGCAAAGGGGCTGACTCGGGGGTAACTGGAATACTCAAATTCGGCTTCTAAGTCTTGTGAGGAGACGGGAAATTTATTTTCTGAGTTATCTGCCTTCACCGTTATTTTGCTGGGGAGCTGATAAGAAACTGCAATTCCCTTTTCCTCCGCTGTGGCATATTTAATCTCCGATACTGTCTCTCCGGATAGCTCTTCTTCTGTTCTGAACGCTTGTTTTTGATAAGCAGGAGCAGGAGCTTCAGATATTCTATCAGTCATAACATGTGGTTCATATGGTTTTAAAGTCCAGGGAGATATATAAGGCATGCTCCCTCCGATTCGCGGTTTAGCGGTTGATAATGTACAATTTACATCCAGCCAATCTTCACCCGTAATCTGTCGAATAATGCCGTGAGAAACCAATTCAACTTCAGATTTTTCAAAATTTGCCCGGGCATCATATATGGGATTCCAGGCGGCACCATTGACCAGATAAGAAATGCGCAAATCTGCAGTGCCTGATTTTAATATTTCCAACTCTGCCACGATTGACCTTTTTATTTTCTTTTGCGCTCCGGATATTTGTGATAATTCTTTTTTTAGAACATTTACTTTATTTTTCAAATCACGCATCTCGATGTCACAATTCAATCCCTCAGAATAATATCCTGCTAATTCACTGTCCAAAAAATCTAATAAAGTCTTTAAATCCTCTGTTGCCGGTAATCTAGTTACCAAATCCTCAGGAATTTGTTCTTCAGAGAATAAAAGGATGGAATCTAAAAATCTTTTCTTATCCGAAAGTAAAGATTTTAAATCTTGGAGTTCTTTTATTCGGTCTTCTAATTTTTGAATCTCTTTTTTTAATTGACTAATTCTTTCTGACGGAATTTCTTCTAAATATTCCTTTTTTACCTGTGCTCCAAAAAGCCTGACAGCAGCCTCTCCGGACACAGAAACCCTTAAAGAATTTTCATCAAATTCGGATATGATGTTGGAAAATAGGACATTGTAAGAACCTTCCTCGAGATCAAGATTCACTACCCGTTCTATTAAGGCAGAATCAGAATAGACGAACACGCGATCGATTTCTGACTTAACTTCAATCTCTGAAGAAGCAATCGAAATACTAAAAACAAACAGAAATGCTATTATTGAAAAAATGATAATTCTTACTATTTTGCTTTTCATGGGCAGCTCCTTATTATTTCTCTCTAGAATAAAGGCCAATTAATTCAGCAGAATCTAAAATATGGCCTTCCATTGCTTCTTCTAATTCCTTTTTTTTGCATCCTTCATCAATATGCAATTTTTCATCTAGAGCATATATTTTAAAAAAATAGCGATGAGTCCCTGACGGCGGGCAGGGGCCGCCATATTCTAATTTTCTAAAATCATTTATTCCTTGTGTACCGGGAACAGAATTTTCTTCTATTGTTTCGGTAACATGAATATTGAATACTATCCAATGAATCCATGTGCCCATAGGCGCATCCGGATCTTCCATAATAAGGGCAAGTCTTTTGGTCCCCTCCGGAATATCCTCGATAATCAAACAGGGATTTATATCTTTACCATCACAAGTAAATTTTTCCGGAATCATCTCATTGTTTTCGAATTCAAGGCTTTCTAATTTCATATTTTTATCCTCCTAATATTTTTTACTATCCCTATTAATTTTTTACAAGATACTGATAATAATTTACTTTTTAACGATTTATATCACTTTTCAATTATTTTAGTTCTATTCTTAGTTAGATTTTTTATCTCTTTTTTTAGCCACGAAGGATATTCGGGAACTGCTCCGGCTTTAGAGACAACAAAATTACCTATCATTTCTGCAAATTCCGCTGCTTCATAGATACTACTGCCACATAGATAGGCAAATAAAAATCCCGCGCTAAAGCCATCCCCTGCCCCTACGGTATCAGAGACCGGACCATTAATGCCCGGAATTTTTTCCAGGGAGTCATTGTGATAAATCGATGCACCATTTTTGCCGTGCGTAATACATACGATTGATAAATCATATTTTTGAGCAAGGTTTTCGATAAAGTCTTTCTGTTTCAATTTTTGAGAAAAAAGCAAGTTTGATATGATTGTTACTTCTTGATCGTTTAGTTTGACAATGGTGCTTTGGCATAACGATTTTTCAATCCACTCTTTCCGGTAATAATTTTGTCTCAAATTTACATCATAGAAGATATGATGAGGCTTAATAGAAAGAAGAAGCTGATTAAGAATATTCCTATTTCCGGTTGTTCGCTGAGCAAGTGTTCCAAAACAGAAAATTTCCCACTTTAATTTGCTTAAATTACTTATAGAATTTTTGCTTAAAATAATATCGTCCCAGGCAACATTCTCATTAATTTGAAAAGTCGGATGACCTTTGAAGTCTAAGTTTACATTAACTGTCCCGGTAGGCAAATGAGGGTGAACCTGGATGAATCTCGTATCAATTCCATTCTTTTCCGCTTCTTTTAGAGCATTTTGCCCTAAACTATCTTTGCCGACAGATGAAATAAAAGTTGACCTGCATCCCATTTTTGCCAGATGTACTGCTAAATTGTAAGGCGCACCGCCAATATATTCTTTACCGTTAATCATGTCCCAAAGAATTTCTCCAAAAGATAGTATGTGCATGTATCGCCTCCAATGATAAAAATCCAGTTAACTTCATTCTTATATTTGCTATTTCGATAAAATTCTCATAAATCCTCTTTTTTTCTAAAAATTGATTTAGTTTTTCAGTGAAACACTTTCACAAATCTTCCAACCTCTTGATTAAAATTAATTGCTTAACATTTGTAGTGTAAAATAAAAGTGATAACCTGTAACATAAAAATTCAACCCCTCGTTTAAAAATTCCCCTCTACCTGCCCTAGCTAAATAGTAACGACCAGCGGATAGCAGCTATTAGGGCTTGCTAAAAATTAAAATCATAATATAATAGAGAAAAAATGCTGCAAGGAGGATTTATATTGAAAATTAAAGAAGTTATGATCCCAGATTTAACTTCAGTATCAGAAGAAACTACTATTATGGAAACACTTAAAATTTTAAGCATTCAACGCCTCTTTGGATTACCTGTTGTTGATAATGAACAAAATGTCATCGGTATAATTACCGAAAGCGACATCATAAGGGCCTGTTTGCCTAACTATTATAAAGAACTACAAAATCCTGCATTTCTTCCGGATTTTAATCAATTTTCCAAACAAGCAAAGAAAATAGCCCATATGCCGGTGAAAGAATTCATGAATCATAAAGTATACACTGTTGAAGAAAATACCAGCCGGACAGAAGCGGCTAATTTATTATTTAGGAAAAACTTAAGAATGCTTCCTGTTGTAAGAAAAGGGAAATTAGTCGGAGTATTGACTCCTTCGTCATTAGGCAAACATGCTATGGATTAAAATATTTCGCAAAGCAAAGGATATTTGTTTTTTTTATGTTTATTTAACTTAAATTCTTCAAAGGAAAGGAATGGATAAAAGATAGAAATGGATCAAATTATCATTGCACTTATCATTTTTATAACTACCTTAATTTTTGTCAGCCTGGAAAAGATTAATCGCACCGTTATCGTTCTTAGCGGAGCTCTCCTCTTCATTCTTCTAAAAATATTGGACCAGCAGGAGGCATTTTTATCCATTGATTTTAATACGATTGGGCTGCTGACCGGTATGATGGTTATGGTTTCAATCATAAAAAAAACCGGTTTGTTTCAATATTTAGCAATTAAAATTTCGAAATTAGCAAAGGGAAATATTTTTCATCTTTTATTCTCTTTAAGTATCATCTCCGGAATCCTGTCTTCTATTCTGGATAATGTAACTACCATTATACTAATCGTACCCATTACCTTGGCCATATGTGAAAATCTGGAAATCTCTCCTGTACCATTGATATTATCTGAAATATTTGCGTCCAATATTGGAGGGACTGCCACCCTGATCGGAGACCCGCCAAATATCATCATCGGAAGTGCCGGACAACTTTCATTTATGGACTTTATTTCAAATCTTGCTCCTTTTATTCTGGTATTATTAATTCTGTTGCCATTTTTCGTTCGATTATTTTTTAAAAAAGAGATGTCTCAAAATGCAAATAAAAACTGGAAAAGAATAGAAAAATTCGATGAAAAAAAGGCAATAGAAGATCCTTTCCTTCTTAAAAAATCTTTAATCTCTTTTTTCATCACAATTATCGTCTTTATCTTTCATCACAATTTAGGACTGGAAGCCGCAACAGTTGCATTGTCCGGGGCTACCCTATTGCTTTTAGTGAGCGGTATAGATCCCGCAGATAGCCTTTTAGAGGTAGAATGGTCAACCCTCTTTTTTTTCATGGGACTTTTTATCATCATTGCCGGAGTAGAAAAAGTAGGCATCATCCAATGGTTAAGCATAAAGATTATCAATCTAACCCAGGAAAATCTGTCTTTGACCACTTTGGTCATCTTGTGGGTGTCGGCTTTGTCCTGTTCTTTTGTTAATAACATATCTTATACAATTTCCCTGGTACCGATTATACACAATATCGGTGAAGCAACTTCCTTT
>CBFCZX010000048.1:0-10353 GCA_965602765.1 uncultured Atribacterota bacterium
TATAACACCAATAAGTTGTATTAGCTTGTGAAAAAGCAGTTTCAATTTGTCCTCTACTGATAAGATTACAATTCGCAACAGAAGCATTTCCTGATTGTGCTGTTACAATCATGTCTTCAACATTATTTGAAATCATTTGCGCTAAAGCGCCGCCTAAGGGGTAATAAGTTCCTCCGGTTCCGCCGGTTGCAATTGCAACAAATTCTCTAGCAGCTGCTCCCATGCTGAAAATTCCAATTACCATGATGATGGCAAGTACTAAAACTAGATTTCTTTTGATTTTTAACATTAATATTCACCTTTCTAAAATTTTTTTAAAATTAATGATATGTGCAAATACTAAGTTGCGCTTTTCCTTATATTATATCGCCCCCTTCTTTTTTTCTCTATTTTTTCAAGCATCATAATTATGGCAAGCCAATATTTTCAAATCCTTCTGCGAGAATAATAATTTTGACTAGAAAAAAGCTCACATAAATAGTATATATCGATTATCTATATTTATCAAACGTTTTATCTTTTTAAAATATAAACAAATTACTAACTATTTTAAGGAAAATGCGTATGATATTTTATCGGTATTTAGAATATTTTTCTTATTGACTTATTTGCATGGATTTCATTTTATTTAAAATCTCAAGCTCTTTTTTATGCATTAGTTCATAATCTTTATCTTTTAAATGATCATATCCTAAAAGATGTAGAAGTCCATGAAGTATTAAGATATTTATTTCCCATTCAAGGCTATGGTTCGCCTCCTGTGCATTTCTTCGTGCAGTTTCCACAGAAATAATGATATCTCCTAAAATCCTATTCTCTCCCACCAACGGAAAAGAATCTTCATCATCTTCAAAGGCAAAAGATAATACATCGGTTGGCTTGTTGATCTCCCGATATTTATGATTTAACTCTCGGATCATTTCATCATCCGTGAAAAATATACTCACTTCTATTTTTTCATCCATTCCTAATAATTCAAGAATTTTTAATATGTTTTTTTGCTTTTTTTTCAGGTTCAGATTTATTATTTTTTGCTGATTTTTTATTAGAATTTCCATTCTTTTTTTCTTCTTTCATCTTCTTAATTAAATCATCGTCCGGATAATCAATTCTACCGTGAAACATACTGGTTAATATCCTTGAAAAACTGACAGCAATTTTATCTAAATCTTTTAGCGTTAAATCACATTCTTCCATTTGACCATTTTCCAGATTTTTCTGAATAATCTCCTTCACCATACCTTTTATTCTGGTAGGTGTCGGATTTGTCAAAGATCGAGTTGCTGCTTCTAAAGAATCTGCTAATAATATAATGCCTGCCTCTTTGCTTTGAGGTTTTGGTCCGGAATAACGGTAGTTTTCTTCTGAAATCTCGTCATTACCTGAGCCATTTTCCTTTAATGCTCTGTGGAAAAAATAAGAAATTAATCCGGTTCCATGATGTTGTGTAATAATATCTACAATTGCCTTGGGGATTTTATTTTTTTTAGCCAAGTCAACACCTTCTTTGACATGAGAAGCAATAACCAAAGCGCTCAGGCTTGGCTCCATTTCATCATGGATATTCTTGTAGGCCTCCTGATTTTCAATGAAAAAATAGGGTCTTTTTAGTTTTCCTATATCATGATAAAGAGCACCTACCCGTGCCAGTAAACTGTTTCCCTCTATTTCTTCAGCGGCAGTTTCAGCAAGATTTCCTACAACAATGCTATGATGGTATGTTCCCGGAGCCTCAACGATTAATTTTTTCAACAATGGCTGATTGGGATTGGATAATTCCATTAATTTAAAAGAACTTGTTATATCAAAAAAACTCTCCAAAAATGGTAAGATTCCAATGGTTAATATGACCGCTAAAAAACCATTTATTATTCCCCACAAATTATTCTGTAAAATCAGATGATAATCAATATTCTCCATCAACCCTAATGCCGATATACAAATAATATTTGCTGCGGCGATCATTAATCCAGCCCTGGTTAGACTCGAACGTTGGGTCGCTTTTCGTATACTAAAGATGGCAACCACACCCCCGATGACTGAAACCAATACATGGCTGATTTCAATACCGGGAATTAAACTTGTTAAATAGCTTAAAACGATAGTGACTATTATAGCTACTCTTGAGTCTATTGCAATACTTGTAAGCATGGACACATAAGCTATAGGAATCAAATAACCGGATATTTGAGCAGTTAATTTTGCTACTACGATAGCAGTGAAACAAATAATGGACAGCAAAACCAGTTTATTGATATCATTAAAAATTTCTGTATTATAAAAATTAAGATAAAAAACAAGTAATAGCAGGCATATCGCTGAAATCATCAAAATACCAATAATGTTAAAATAGTTGAATCGGGGATTTTGTAAACCTAAAGCATTCAGAATGGCAATATCCTCAGCAGATACAATTTCCCCTTTTCTAATGATAATTTGATCTTTTTGAATGATTTCTTCTACATCCTGAACAGATGAAATGGCTTCCTGGCGCCTATTTTCAGTTTCATCTTCATTTAAATATAAACTGGGGAGAATAAGTGCTGTCCCTATTTCAGTGGCAATCAAAGCATCATGGTGGTCTATTGAAATCTCACTGATTTCTCTAATCAGTTGTTTTTTTGAATTTTCTAAGTCTTCCTCTTTGATTCCCTGTTCCATGATTTTTCGCATAGAGAGATTAATATCTCTATTAATCTTATTTAGTGATAATTCATCAAGCGAGAAACAGTCAATGATAACTTGTTCATCCAAAAATAAGCCCAAATCGGAATTCAATTCTTTTGCTTTTACTTGGTAATAATTGTATTCCGCTTCTTTTTTATCATTCTCTTCCATTTCTGTATTCTCGTAAGGTAATGTTCCAATCGCGTCTTTTTTATATTGTTTAATTTTACTAAAAATACCATTGACTTGATTCTCAACTTTTTCAATGCTCGCTAAATTTAAATCATATACTTCTTGAATTGATTTTGCAGCCAAATCTTTAATGTTTTTTGTAGTTTCCAAATCAATATATTTTATACTTTGTAATGCCGTAATATCCTTTGAACTGATTTGTCCCTCTTTTAATATGATTTTGTCACTAAAAAAATTAATTGATAAGACAAAGGTAATTAGGATTAGAATGCTTAAATAAATTAAAATTTTCTTGTAGAGATCATTTCTTTTTATCTTACTTTTCTTTGATATTTTATCGGATATTATTTTCTTTCGATTAGATTTTTTCCAGTAATTAAATAATTTCATAGTTTACAGTTACTCCGAATTATGATTCTTTAAATCTTCTTTTAAATAAGCTCGAATTATTTCCTGTACCAACCGATGCCTTACAACATCTTTGTCATTAAGGTATGCAAATTCAATACCTTTTATATCTTTTAATATTTTGGAAATTTTTATCAAACCTGAGTGGTCTTTTTGAGGTAAATCAACCTGGGTAATGTCACCATTTATGATGATTTTGGAGCCAAAACCAAATCGGGTCAAAAACATGCGCATTTGTCCTAAAGTTGTATTCTGAGCATCATCCAGAATAATAAAAGAATCATTTAGCGTTCTACCCCGCATATAGGCCAAAGGAGCAATTTCAATGATTCCTCTTTCCATGTATTTTTGGAATTTTTCTGAAGGCATCATTTCATAGATTGCGTCATACAACGGCCGAAAGTAAGGATCAATTTTTTCCATTAAGTCTCCCGGTAAAAATCCTAGACTTTCACCTGCTTCTACTGCCGGTCTGACCAAAATAATTCTATCTACCTCTTTTTTCTTTAAGGCAGAAAGTGCAATGGCAACGGCCAGGTAGGTTTTACCGGTACCGGCAGGACCAATTGCAAAAACTATTTCGTTTTTTTGGACCGCTTCAATAAATTTTCTTTGTCCGATTGTTTTTGGCCTGATTTTCTTATCTTTCTTGAATACATCAATTTCATCCTTGTAAAGTAATTGCCAGTTTACCGGTTGTTCATTTTCGGACATTTCGACATGATATTTTACCTGGGATAATGTCAGGGGATGTCCTTCTCTAACAATTTCAAGAAGATCGCTGATTAATTTATCAGATTTTTCGACAGCTTCTTGTGAGCCGGAAAGCAACAAATTATTGTCATTTTGGGCTGATATTTTGATAGAATAATATTGATGGATGAATTTAATATTCTCATCATATCTACCGAACAGTTCTCTTAGTTCGTCTTTGTTCTTTATAAATATTTTTTTTCTTTTGTCTTGATTGTTTTTAATGATATTTCTCCTGCTTTCAACTGAGATAATATATTTCATTTTCCAACGAGATAACCGCTCCGTCGTTTATGCGGATTAAGAGCTCTTGGAAGTCCAAGCAATTCTGAAACAATAATGCCATTAATAAAAATATCATCATGGAAATTTGCAAGCAATGCTCCATTTTCCTCTGAAATGTAACTATCTGCTTTTTTTTCTGATGTTATTTCTTTAGATTTTTCAATATTCTTTTCTTGATACATCTCTTCCACTTCATCATCGATTATACTATTTTTACTTTTATCTGGCACCTTTTTTATCAGATCATTATTTTCCGCATGAATTGTCTTACTCCGATCAGGAATAAAAGGCATCTCGTTATAATTATTAGAATCAATCTCTTTTTTTATTGAACCGGAAGATTTTCTAGCCTGCTGCTGCCTTCTGCTAAAGACCATAATCACAAGATATATTATAAATACAATCAATCCAATTGGCATATTCTTAACCTTTTTTAAATTATAATTTCTATATTATTCACTTTTATTTATTATCTTTTTTTCTGGGAATATTGGAAATACTATCTCGCATTGCAGTATCTGCAGTTATATTCTTTAGATTATAGTAATCCATAACTCCTAATTTTCCTGTTTTTAAGGCTTCGGCTATTGCTTTGGGAACTTCTGCTTCTGCTTCGACCACCTTTGCCTTCATTTCCTGAACCTTGGCTTTCATTTCCTGTTCCTGAGCTACCGCTAATGCCCTTCTCTGTTCAGCCATGGCTTGGGCAATCTTCTTGTCGGCTTCCGCTTGATCGGTCTGCAATATAGCCCCGATATTTTTTCCTACGTCTACATCAGCAATATCAATAGATAATATCTCAAAAGCAGTCCCCGCATCTAAGCCTTTTTTCAAGACAGTTTTAGAAATATTATCCGGATTTTCTAAGACATTTTTATGGGTATCGGCTGAACCAATCGTTGTAACAATACCTTCACCCACTCTGGCTATTATTGTCTCTTCTCCGGCTCCGCCTACTAGACGTTCAATATTTGCTCTAACAGTTACCCTGGCAGTAGCCATAACCTGAATACCATTTTTAGCTACTGCTGCTACTACGGGAGTTTTTATCACTTTCGGATTTACGCTCATCTGTACTGCCTCTAAGACGTTTCTACCGGCTAAATCGATAGCCGTTGCTTTTTCAAAGGTTAAATTGAGACCGGCTCTCTCAGCCGCAATCAGCGCATCAATCACCCGGTCAACATTTCCCCCTGCAAGATAATGTGCTTCTAATTTATCGATAGAAATAGCCAAACCTGCTTTGGTAGCTTTGATCAAAGCATTGACTAATTTATGGGGCGGAACCCTTCTCAATCTCATTCCAATCAATGTAAATATTCCTACTCTTACTCCGGCAGCTAATGCTGAAATCCATAAGCCGACAGGTATAAATTGAAAAAATATAAAAACAGCCAATAATATCAATATAATCGGAATTAACGGAACAAGTAAATTTATCATTTTTTTCTCCTTTCATAGAAAAAATATTAATTATCGGATGTATAAAATGCTTCTACAACGACCTTATTTCCCTCGATACTGATAATCTTTATTTCTGTATTATTTTCAATATATTCTCCACTGGTAATTGCATTTAATTTTTGACCTGATACTTCAATTATTCCGGATGGATGTAAAGGTGTAATTGTCCTACCGGTTTTACCTTTAAGTTTATTAAGTGTATCACTGCCAACCGTATATCCCAATTCCTTCTTTTGTTGAGTTGATAGAATAAATCTTTTCCAGGTTCTCGTTGAAGGTAAATATCGGATCAACAGGAAAAATCCCAATATGGATACTCCCAAGGCAATTAAAATAGAATAAGTAGCCTGAATGATATTTCCTAATGCGAGAAATATGCTTGCTACCATGGCAACAATCCCGCTTATCCCGGCCAAACCGAAACCCGGAATGATAAATATTTCTGCTAACAGTAAAAAAATTCCTACCAGAAAAAGGACAACTGCCTCCCACCCCGCTAGACCAACCAACACATGGCCTCCAAAAAATAAAGACAGAGAAACAATGCCAATCGTTCCGGCGATTCCCCAACCCAATGTCCAAAATTCAATAACCAGTCCTAAAAAACCTATAGATAGCAGTAGGGGACTTACGACCGGATTAGTCACAAAACGACTTAGATTCTCTGCCCAATTAGGATGACTACTTTTTATTCTAAGATTTTTAAAATTTATCACGTTTAAAGCTTCTTGAATATTATCAGTAATCCCGTCTATTAGCTTTAATTCCAAAGCTTGTTTGGCACTTAAAGTCAATATCTTATCTTTTTCTATAATATCAGGAATTTCAATATCTTTATCTACCATGGCAGAAGCAATGATTCCAGATCTTCCTCTGCTAATTGCAGTAGAGGCAAACTCTGCCCTTAGAGCAGAAATGGTTTTTATGTCTGCCGGTCTTGGTTCTGCGGCTCCGATGCTTGCACTTTTATCCATGATGATATATTGTGCTGAAAGAGATATCAGAGCACCAGCTGACCATGCTCTGTTTTTTACGAAAGCAATGCTCGGAATATTTAGTCCTATAATTCTATCTCTTATTTGAAGAGCAGCATCCACGCGTCCTCCGAGAGTATCAATTTCAAGAATAATTATTTTTGCATCATTCTCGTCCGCTTCTATCAAAGATCTTTCAACATAAGAAGCTAATCCCAAATCAATAGTACCTTTTATTGAAATCAAATATGCTTCATCTGTTTGTTCTGCATTGATTTTTAGTATATCTATATTGAAGATGAAAGCGAGAACAAAAAATAGAAAAAGTATTTTGCAAATTTTTATCAAATTCTCTTTAGATTTCAAATGAATCTATCTCCATAACTAATAAAATTAGGAAAGGTATATATTTCTTACCTTGGTAAGAAAAAACCTCTCCTAATTTGTATTAATCATTTATATTTACTAAAAGTTCTCTTACTCTATTATTGACTAATTTACCATCAGCTTTACCTTTTAACTGAGGCATGACTGCTTTCATTGCAGCACCGAGGTCTTTTAAATCTTTAAAGTCATTTTTCTCAAGAATATCTTTTATGATTTTATTGGTTTCTTCTAAGGATAACTGTTCGGGAAGATAATCTTTTATTATCGCGATTTCCTTTTTAGCCTGTTCAGCCATCTCCCTTCTCTGTCCTTTGACAAACATCTCTAAAGATTCTTCTACTTTTTTTAAATAACTCGAAATAATTGAAATGATCTCGTTTTCAACAAGTTCTTCTTTTTTAGATATTTCTTTATTTTTAATTGCTGCTATAAACATCCTTAAGGTAGATAATCTCAACTTATCTTTCTTTTTGAGTGCAACCTTCATATCTTCATAGATAAGTGCCTTCAAAGATAATTTATTTACCATTTAAAATCTACCCCTTTTTTTTAGTTTCCTTTGAGCAGCAAGCGCTTTTTTCTTTCTTCTCACACTGGGTTTTTCATAATATTCATGACGTCTTAGATCTGAAATTATTCCACTTTTTTGACATTCTTTTTTAAATCTTCTAAGGGCATGATCTAATTCTTCATTATCTTTTACTTTTATTTTTGTCATTTTCACACCTCCCATCTTCTTCAAATTAAGCAGATAATATATGCTTATGGGTTAAATAATAATATTTAAAGATTTTCTATTATACTATATATAATAAATTTTGCAATATTTGATTCCACCTAAATTTCTTACATATTATATAATACCTCCACCTGTTTTTCAAGAAAAGTTATTGGCAACATTTTCGCAACTAAATTTGACAAAATAAATATTCAATACTATATTATAAACAATCAATCAAATTTTGAAGGAGATTTTATAGGTATTATGATGCGAACAATCAGAAAAAAGATGAAATTTATTTTAATTTTAATGGCAGTCTTCTTTATAATTTCTTTCTTTTATGGATTTGGAAAATTTAAATCCAATCAAAGCCAAAATCAAAACATAGGTAACAACCTGGCAGAAGTAAATGGCACGTCTATTACATATAATCAGTGGCTTAGTACTTTTCAAAATACAATTTCCAGGTATGATAATAATACGCTTTCCAATATGGATCAACCGGCAATTAATGCACTAAAAAATAGTGTTCTAAAACAGATGATCAATTCTGAATTACTTCTTCAGCAGGCAGTTCAGGAAAAAATTGATATCTCCGGTGATGAAATAAATTCTGAAATTGAGAAAATAAAAGAAAATTTTCCTTCACCGGAAGAATTCGATAATATCTTAAAAACAAATAACATGACTTTAAATCAGTTAAAAGAAAACATTAAGAAAAATTTAATGATAACACGGGTACTGGATAATGCAAAAAGCAAAATCAATATTACAGATGAGGAACTTAAAGAATATTTTGATGATAACGAAGAAAGTTTCTTTGAAGCGGAAAAAGTCCATGCTCGACATATCCTGGTTGAGACCGAAGAAGAAGCACTGGAAATTATTTTGCAGCTAAAAGAAGGCATTGTTGATTTTGCGGAATTAGCGAAAGAAAAATCCACTGGCCCTTCTGCAGAAAATGGCGGTGATTTAGGCTTTTTCACAAAGGGTCAAATGGTAAAGGAATTTGAAGATGCAGCTTTTGCATTACAACCCGGAGAAATAAGCGATGTTGTAAAAACACAATTCGGATACCATGTTATCAAATGCGAAGAGAAAAAAGATGAACATCAACCAACATTTGAAGAATCAAAGGAACAAATTAACAATTTTTTAAAATATCAAAAAGAAAATGAAGCTGTAACAAAATTAATCACTGAATTAAATGGAAATGCAAATATTGTAATTCATTACGATTTTGAAAGTGAAAATGAAGAGGTTTCTAGTGAGGAAGAACAGGTAACTGATTCAGCCGAAACTCAAACCATTGAATCAGAAGACGATACCAACACTTCGGATGCTTCCAATACAGAATAAATTGCTTTTCATTCTTATATGAAAAAGAGGGCTATTTCCAATAGAATAGCCCTCTTTTTTTGCTTCTAAATGAACAATAACCTATTCGCTAGTATCTATTTCAATTATACCTAATCCGGATAGTACAATTTGAACCAATCGAATCTGTGTTTCTACCCTCTTCTCTAACGATAATTTTTTACATGTCTCAAAAGTAAATGCCGGAATATTTAGTTGACAAGAAGCTGCGTAGGTAGCACAACCCTTAATAGGTTTCACCAAAACTTCAAACTTTTCTTGTTGATCATCAATCTCTTCATTTAATTGATCAGCTATCGATGAACACATTTGCAACATATTATTATCACAACAATCCAAGACAATAGTTTGTCCGTAATTTTGGGAATTTATTTTATAAAATTCTCTTGATTCATGTAGGTCCAAAAGGAAATCAATATGATATTTTTTCATAATATTGAATATTTCAAAAGCAATCTTTTCTACTTCATTTCCCTTTTCATTTCCCGGATAAACCCTGTTTAGATTAATCCCGTTCGGATAGCTTCTCATTTCCTTTTTACAAGCAAGAATATTTGCATTCGGAATAATGAGTAGTGTTCCTTTTGATATCTTCAAATTATTTTTTAAAATCTTTGTAGCAGTAATGCCGGCCGGTTCATTTCCGTGCGTTCCGGCAATAATCAGAACTACCGGTGTTTCGATAGATGTTTTAAAAACATAAACAGGTGTTTCAAAATCTGTTTCCCTGCGGATAAATTTGGTTTCTTGGGTCATTTCCGCGAATGCAATTGAAACACTGAGAATTATCAATGCAATCGTTAGTATTATTGTTTTTGTTAATTTTTTCTGAAAAATCATATTGTTCCCTCTAACAACTTTTTATGAAATGAATCAAATGATTGATTTTCTGATTGACCAATTAGCTGATTTCCTAATTCTCTAATTGCTTATTCCAAAATTATATTATATTTTTACTGTATTTTGTATTTTTATTTATATGATACATGTCATGATAACTCTACTCATTTTTAAAAACATAATTTTTTTCAAATAATAAAGATTGCCACAGCCTAACAAAGACAGATTAAATTATTTCATTCTGATTCGATAATTTACTGATATTGAATTTTATTGTTGATTTAT
>CBFCZX010000049.1:0-10187 GCA_965602765.1 uncultured Atribacterota bacterium
CAAAAGTTCCTCTACAAACTATATAAGCAATTTTCGTGCCAATAAATTTTTAGACTAAAAAAAATAAAAGGTAGCTTTTTTCTTGATAAAAGCTACCTTTTTACCTTTAAATCACGAATGTTTTTTTGATTTAATACAATTCTTGCATTTATAGCTAATTATTGCAATTAATGCAATTGTTATTTTTTACAACTTATTCTCTGAAGTATTTCTGAGTGGTTCTATATTTTCAGAAAATATGATGAGATTATCCCTTTATCTAATCCCAAAATCAGTTCCGCAAAATAATTCACCGTAATATGTTATTTACAAATTTAATATGATTTAATGATTTAGTCAAAATCATATTTCTTTTTTATATTATATTTTTTTATTTTATAATAGAAACTCCTTAAACTGATTTCTAAATTTTTTGCAGCTTCTATACTGTTACCCTTTGAGGCTTTTAAAGCATTTATAATCATTGTTTTTTCTGTGATGTTTTTTATGTTTTTTAGGTTTTTTTTCTCTTTTTTTATATCAACAAATTCTTCATAGCTCGTCCGTTGAATCCGGATTGGTGATGTATGTTGAATCTTATTTAAACCATCTAGGGGAGGGATATGTTTGGGCAATATGATTTCTTCGCTCATTTTCATATTGATGACTGCTCTTTCGATTACATTTTCCAGTTCTCTTACATTTCCCGGCCAAGAGTATTCAACCAAAATATTTAGAGATTCCGGAAGAATATCTTTTATGTTCCGGCCAAAATCCTGATTATATTTTCTGATTAAACTATTGACTAAAAGCGGTAAGTCTTCTTTTCTCTCTCGTAACGGAGGAATATAAATAGGAATCACATATATTCGGTAATATAAATCTTCTCGAAACCGCCCTTCTTCGACCGCATGGTGTAGGTTTATATTCGTAGCAGAAATAATGCGAACATCTACATTAACAGAATTTCTTCCACCCACTCTGACTATCTCTTTTTCCTGAAGAACTCTGAGAAGTTTTGCCTGTAAATTCAAACTCATCATACCGATTTCATCCAGAAAAATGGTTCCCTTATCTGCTTCTTCAAATAATCCTTTTTTCCCACTTCTTTTTGCTCCTGTAAATGAGCCTCCTTCATATCCAAAAAGTTCACTTTCTAATAGAGTATCTACCAGTGCTGAACAATTGACCCGTATGAATTGTCGATTTTTTCGTTTACTGTCGTGATGAATGGCATGGGCAAATAGTTCTTTTCCTGTTCCGCTTTCACCATGAAGGAGGACGGTAGCAGGAGTTTCGGCTGCTTTTTTGGCCTGTTCTTTGGCGATAATCATACCTCTGCTATTACCCACAATATCCTTAAAAGTATACTTACTTTCCAGGTCCCGGACTCTTTGTTTGAACCTTTCCAGCTCTTTACTTAAATATTTAATCTCGGAGACATCGTGAATTACAGCAACACTTCCCTTTAATTTTCCTTCTACAATAACAGGAGAAACATTTACAATCACTTCTTTTCTACTCGGCCCAACATGCATCCTAACACCATGAACTGCTTTTTTCGTTTTTAATACTCTCAAATGCATACTTTCTCCGCCACCAGCAATATCAGTGGTCGGGGGTTTGCCCAAAACGTCTTTTTCAGTTAAACCGGTAAGTCGAGTATATGCGGGATTAATAATTGTTTGCAAGCCTTTTTCGTCGACTACAGATATGGCATCATCAGTTGAGCGTATGATTGCTTTCAAAGTACTCTGTATTTCATTCTGCTGTTCAATCTCACTTGTCCATTGATCCTGATTTTTATTCATTTTCTCTATCATATCCCATATCCTAAAAAAAGTTCCAAATAATCTCGCTATTAATCGTAGTTTAAATCATTTAACAAATAAAATGATCATAAAATGCCGAGCAATAAATTCAATCATTTTTGCTATTGACCAACCATTTTTGCTTTATATTTTCGATGCATTATTTTCCATTATGTATATTATGCAATAAACTCAATTTGTTAGACTGCTTCTCTCTTCGAATAGCGATAATTGACATATTTTTATACAATCATGTAACCTATCAATTCACCTGCATTACCTGCTTAGCATCTTTCTGGCATGTTGAATCGTAATTTCACTGATTTGATTCCCGTCTAACATCCTGGCGATTTCATTGACTTGATGTTCACCATTTATTTCTCTTATTTTTATCCATGTTGAATTTTTTATAACATTTTTTTCGATATAGAAATGCCTTTGTGATTTGCATGCAATTTGTGGTAAGTGAGTTACACAAATAACCTGACGTTTTTTAGATATATTTCTTAATTTTTCAGCAACTACTTCGCCCAATCTAGCTCCTACTCCACTATCTATTTCATCAAAAATCAAAGTAGGAATTCGGTCTACTTCCGAAAGAATTGATTTTAAAGCCAACATTATTCTAGATATCTCTCCCCCGGAAACAATTTTAGCTAACGACCGTAAACTCTCACCTAAATTTGGAGAAATCATAAATTCTATTATATCAATACCTTTTGGCCCTATTTTATATTTTTTCCCGCCTATATTGATGCCACTATCATCCTCATGGTGAATAATAGACACTTTAAACCGGCAATTTTTCATTCTTAGATGATCTAATTCTTTTATGACTTCTTTTTCAATTTCTCGAGCTATTTTTTCTCTCTTTTCGCTGATTTTTATGGAAAGTTGGGAAATAACCTGTTCTAAAGATGCTACTTGCTCTCTTAATTGTCCAACTTTTTCATCATTATAATCTATCGCATTCAGCTCCTTGTATATTTTTTCTCTATATATCGATATCTCACTTATAGTATTGCCATATTTACTCTTTAGATTATTGATAATGTTTAATCTTTCTTCCACTTCCTTTAATCTTTGTTGATTTAAATTAATTTTATCTTTGTAGTTAATTATTTCACCAACGTTATCTTCGAGATGATAACTAACTTCTTTTATATTATTCCTCATTTGCTCAATTTTAGGGTCAAGACCAGCAATTTCTCCCATATTTGATAAAACTTCATTAATTAAGTCTCTTACAGAAAATTGTTCAAATCCACCTTCATGGAGAATCCCTATGGCTTTTTCCATAACGCCAAGTACTTTCTCGACATTTCTGAGAAGTATTTCTTCTTCTTCCAGGATTTTATCTTCGTTTCTTGATAAAGCAGCATCACTTATCTCATTCAATTGAAATTTTAAAAAATCAATCCGTTTTAAGTTTTCTTCTTTTTTTATGTTAATTTCTAATAATATTCTTTTTTTCTCTTTCCATGAGCGGTATGCAGTAAATAATTTGCTTCTATTCTTTAAAATATTATCTCCTCCAAAACGATCCAGTAAATCAATATGGGTAGAAATATCGAGAAGGGATTGATGATTATGTTGCCCATGTAAATCTACTAAATATTTTCCGATTTTCTGCAGTACAGAAAGATTCACCAATCCTTCATTAACCCAGCATTTATTTCTGCCTCTTTTATTGACTTCCCGTCTTATCACCATGGTTTCATCATCATTAATTATTTTCATATCAGAATTAATACTATTTATCCATTCTTTTTCCATAGCGGAAACAAAAAATAATCCCTCAGCTATTAAGCTATCTTCTCCCTCTCTTACCATATCAGAAGAAACATGGCTTCCTAAAATAATATTTATAGCTTGTATGATAATTGATTTTCCTGCGCCTGTTTCTCCGGTTAGAACATTCAATCCTTCTTCAAACTCAATATTTAAAGTTCTAATTAAAGCCATATTTTTTATATTCAATTGAAACAACATATTTTTTCCATCCCGTTCAATGAATGTTGACTTGGCCACTCCATTTTAATTTTTCACGTAGAATTGTATAAAAATTCTTGTCTTTAAATGTAATTAATTTCGTTATATACTTTGATTTTTTTACAATAACTTCATCTTTATATTTTAGTGCAAATCCCTCCTGTCCATCAATGGTCAGCATGGCCTCTTCGTCGCTTGATTCCAAATCAATTCTCACACGATCATTTTCTCCAATAATTAAAGGTCGAGCAGATAAAGTATGTGGACATATAGGGGTCAATAACATGGATTTAATCTGTGGATTTACAATTGGCCCACCTGCTGAGAGAGAATAAGCGGTTGAACCGGTAGAGGTAGACAATACCAATCCATCTGCAGAATAGGTTATTACATAATAATCATTTACATAAGTTGTCAAACATACCAAACGGGCAAAGGCTCCTTTCCCTATAACAATATCATTCAAGGCAATAAACTTTTTTATTTTCTCTTTATTTTTCCTTATTACCCTACATTCAAGCATCATTCTTTCTTCAATAAAATATTTCTTTTGATATAATTTTTCCAAGTAAGTTTCTATATCCTTGGTTCCGATTTGCGTGAGAAATCCCAAACCACCTAAATTGATTCCGAAAACCGGAATATCTTTAAGAGCTGCTATTCTGGCAGCTCTTAGTAAAGTACCATCTCCGCCCAAAGAAATAATTAATTCTGTTTTTTTTAAGAATGATTCTTGAAAACAGTCTGCATCTTCATTGACAATGGGCTGCCCTTCTACTTTTTCAATGCAGACTTTTATGCCTTTTGAATTTGACCAATCTATTATTTTTTTTGCAACTAGCAGGGATTTCTTTTTTTTATAGTTTATAATTAATCCAAGATAGTTTAACTTCATTCTATCCTCCACTAAATATATAATATAGGATTATTGCAAAAACAATTCCAGCTAAGAAATAAAATAATTTTATTATCCAATGGCGAGAGGTTTTTTCAAATTGGAATTTTACTTCAGAAATACTTTTGTTCTTCATATTAAGTAATATGATTCCATTTGGTTGGTAAGCAAGATAATATTCCAACATCTGTCTTCTGGTTTCCCTATTTGTAATATAAGGATTCTTTTCTCCGCTTTTTACCTCTACCACGTAAATCTTGCCCTTTTTTCTTACTAAATAATCAATACGGATTAAATAGCGGTGAATCTTATCTCCAATGGCAATTAAAATCGATTTGCTTTTTTGAATATCTACAATCGTATAACCTTTTTTCTTTAAGAAATTTTCAGCTTCTTTTTCCGCTTGCCTGCTTTTAGCAAATCTTTTTTTTAATTTTCTTGCATTAATCCAATGGGTTAGCCTAGCAAAGATATAAACACATATGATAATAATAAAAAGAGAGAGAAATAAAATAAAAAGCCTATTTGAAATAACAGACAAAATTTCACTCCAATAATATTTACTATTCACTGATTCTAGATTTTCAACTAGATTTATTTAACTCAGCTTTATTCTAAAAATATAATATTGCGCTAATTTATAAGAGAAAGCTCATGATGGGCGAATTTTATCACCTTCTCAATTTTTCGATAAAAACTTTGGATTTTCTCCCCTGTAGAATTTTTTTTCAAATAAATTAAGTACTCTATATTACTATTTTTCCCTTTTAGGGGAGAATGTGTTAAACCAAAAATCCCAAAATTTAACGATAAAGCCATATTGCTTACTTTTTCAATCACCATTTGATGTATTTCCGGCTTTTTTATAATACCACCTTTTTGGACATATTCTTTTCCTGCTTCGAATTGCGGCTTGATGAGGGCTAACACCTCTCCATTTGGAGTTAATAAATTATAAACATTCGGTAAAACCTTTTCCAAAGATATAAAGGACACATCAATGGTTGCAAGCTCAAAGAGCTGTTTAAACTTATCAGGTGCAAGGTATCTGACGTTGGTTCTATCCATAACAACTATCCGGGAGTCTTTCTGTAATTTCCAAGCTAACTGACCATAGCCTACATCAATACAATATATTTTTTCAGCTCCATACTTCAGCAAACAATCGGTGAAACCACCGGTAGAAGCGCCAACATCAATGACTCTTTTTCCTTTAACCGGTATACGTAAATCAAGGATAGCTTTATTCAGCTTATCTCCTCCTCGACTTACAAAATCAGTCTTTTTTTTCGAAAGGGTAATAATGCTATTTACGCTTATGCTTTGTCCTGCTTTAAGTGTCTTATGATTTTCTACTAAAATTTCCCCAGCCATGATTGCTCTTTTAGCTTTTTCCCGGGTCTCAAAAAATCCCTTTTTTACCAGTAGTATATCCAATCTTTCTTTTTCTATATTTTTCAACGGTCAGTCCTTTTAGCTGAGGAAATGGTTGTTTTATTCACATACATTATCGCCAATGAAAATAAAATGAGAGTATTGTGGACATCACTATTCCAATAAGCGCACCCACAATGACCTCAAAGGGTGTATGGCCCACCCACTCTTTAAGACGCTCATCCTTGATTTTTATCTCTTCAAAAAATTCCAAAATAATTTTATTTAATACTTTAGCTTGTTCTCCCGTTGCACGGCGAACTCCTGCTGCATCTGCCATAACAATCATGGAAAAAACGAACGCCAGAGCGAATAAGCTTGAATCCCAGCCTTCTGCACAACCAATTGATACCGCAACACTTGTAGAAATAGCCGAATGAGTGCTGGGCATTCCCCCCGCACCAAAAAATCTTTTAATATCCCACTCTTTTTCCGTTACATAATACAGGGTTATTTTTAAGGTTTGATTGAATATCCAAGTAATTGCAGCAACAATAATAATCTTGTTATTAAAAAATTGGATTAAATCTCCAATAATAAAGCTATTAATTTTATTATTCTCCCTCTTTAAATTTTAAAAAATATTACGGGTTAATCCAATCTTCATCTCTGAGCAAAGGCATGCTTATATCTATATGTCCTGTCAGACTTTCCCTTTGCTTTCCTTCAACAAGTATTTGCACCCCTTTGATTGAGGGGATCTCTGTTAAAGAATTTACAAGGGAATAAACGGTCATCAACTCACTGCTACTTCCTCCCGAATGATTTTTTACTATAGTTTCAGATAAGTCAACATACACAATATCATCAGAAATATAAACTTCGTTCACTATTGTATTCTCGGGAATTGTCGGGTAGTGATTTGAATTATTGGGACCTTTTACTAACTCAACTATAATCTGTTTTGCGAGATTTGAATCTTTAGGTATTTTTCTTTTTTCAGCAACTAGATACATTGCATCTATATCTGAAAAGTACAGCTTTGTTTCTACCATCTCTTCTTCTTTTATAATTTCCATTTCTTCTTCTTCTTTTTGTGGTAGCTCTTCTTTTTCAATAACTGTTGGTTTTTTGAAATATTCATGGTAAACAGGCAGCAATATTCTTGTTAAGAAAGTATAGCCTAATAAAAAAACTAAGCCTATAAGCAACAATCTGAAAAAAATATTGTATTTTTTTCTTTTTTTTGTAGATTTTTTCTTTTTGGCCATAAATTATTTATCCCTCTTCCGGAGAATTCTCTATATAATATTTAACCGCACTAAATAGTGCCTGGGCTGCTTTTGCGCTAAAATCATTATTTCTCAATAATTTTTCTTCCTGGGAATTAGAAATAAAAGCAACTTCCACAAGGACAGCTGCCATGTTTGCACCTTTCAGTACAACAAAAGGTGCCTGTTTAACTCCTCTATTTTTTAACTTTAATACTTCAACCAATTTTTTTTGGACTATTTCTGCTAAATCCAAACTATATTGTATATTGGCACTTTCCTCTAAATCAGCAATTATTAAAGCCAAATCACCATCTACTTCCGGATGAGTTCTACTTGCCCTGTTTTCTCTATCAGCAACATCTTTAGCGGAAGCCCCGATATATTTTGAACTTAAAACGAAGGTTTCAATCCCTGTTGCCGTTGGTTGATTTCTAGCAGCAGAATTGGCATGTAGACTTATAAAAACGAAACCATTTTTTTGATTGGCAAAAGTAGTTCGGTTTTCTAAAGATATAAATTTATTTTCGTATCTGGTAAGATAGCACGAAATCCCGGCATTTTTTAATAACTTCTCCAAATGAAGTGCAATTTTTAAAGTGGCTTCACTTTCCCTTAAACCACCTGGTCCTATGGCTCCCGGATCACTTCCTCCGTGCCCGGGGTCAATTATCACAACCCTTTTATCCAAATCAACCAGATTATCTGTCTCTTTTTTTACTGTTTGAACCGGCTTCATTTCTTGAACCGTATCTTTTTTAATCATAGTTTTAAATACATCCAATACAATTCTTTCCGGTTCTTTTAAATCGAAAACATCAAACTTATTCTCCTGATAAAGTTCCAATACAATTCTAACAGTTTCTTCATTATACTTGGCTGCCCGAATGGTTTTAATCGTGTTATCATTGATATCTATTTTTTTAAATGAATCTTCTAATTTTAAAATAGACCCCTTGATATCCACATAAATTCTATCAGGATTAACGAGCTTATTTGCCTTATAGCTGGTAGTCTCGGAAAGGTCAATTACCACCCTTGTCTTATCATCATGCGAATAACTTCTGATTTTCAACAAAGATGGTTTTATAAAATTTATACTTAACACCTTGCCCCGATTATCCCAATCAATATCAATTGATAAGATGTTTTGCAGTACTTCCAAGGGAATCATGACTCGGTTATTAATAATTTTCGCAGAAGTTTCCAGGGGAATCGTTGTATCATCCAGCTCCATAGAAAGATCATCGATAACCAAACGGGTAATATGATTTTCAATATTGATAGTGAGTAGTTTTAATGCAGAAAACCAGGTAATTCTTCCACCTAGTTCTTCAATTATAGTTCTTGCAGAAATAAAGATCCGGTCATCTTCAATAAAAGCTTGAACTGATGAATCCAAGGGTTTTTGATCTACTAAAATCTCTATTTCTGACGTTTCTGCCAGACAAAATTGAAAAGCCAAACAATTCATAATCGCAATGGCTGCTAATATGATAATAAATACTCTTTTCATCTAATTTTTTTATGCCTCCTGAATTAGGTATTTAATAAATAAAACCTTTAAAATCGCAACCAAAGGAACAGCTATTAAAACGCCCAATATTCCCAATATTTGTCCGCATACCAACATTGAAAAAATAACGGTTAAAGGGTGCAAACCTAATTCTTTTCCCAAAATAGTCGGATTTAGATACATGGCTTCAACTTGATTGGCAAATACAAAAAGAATGATTATCAAAAGTAAAATCCACCATGGTTGGCCCAAAGCAAAAATCAGTGCCAGGAAAAGGCCAACAATAGGCCCCAGATAAGGAATAAAATTTAAGACTCCGCTAATAATGCCAATAATAAAGGCAAATTTTAAATTCAAAAAATATAGTCCCACTCCAATTATAACACCTACAATGGTGCAGATTACCAGTCTTCCACGAATAAAGCCGCTGATGATAGAATCTATCTTTTCAATAATTTTTTTAAATTCTTCTTTATTTTTTTTAGAAACAAAGTTATACAGATTTTCTTTGAAAATAATTATGTCCCTTAACAGGTAAAACAAGATTAAGGGAATAATCACGATGCCAAAAGTTATACTTGACACTGTTCCTGACAAATAAATGATAATATTTTGAGAAAAGCGAAGTATATTTCTCTGCATCTCAGAAAAATTTTCTTTAATTAAAATTTCTACATTTTCGGGATTTATAAAATTTGAGAGCTGTGGTTTTAACGACAATATCAAAGCTTGATATTCTTCAAATAAATTAGGAACTTCATTATATAAAATGGTTAATTGATTGATTAAACTTGGTATTACCACAAATATAATGATAATCAACAAGGCAATGATTATAGAAAATATAATTAAGATTGAAAGGATTTTTGGGACTTTTTTCTTCAGGAGAAACTCGTAAATCGGATCAAAAAAATATGCTAAAATAAAAGCAACACTGAAATAGGTAATTAGCCAACTGAGCGTATGCAATAAATAGAATATAATAACCAAGCTTATTGCTGTAGTGATAATAAAATTTAATCTTTCATTTTTTACAAATATCATAATTCATTTACCCTTAAAAACGTTTTTGCTTTTCTATTTATAGCAGAAAAGCCTTAATTATTCAATTTTTTCTCGCTAATAAACAGCTACAATATGCTCATTCTAAAAATAATCTTTCGCAATTTTATTTATTTCAAGATTTATATTACGATAATAATTGCATATATATATTCTATGCCTGCTTATTATTTACCTTCCTTTTCTTAAAAATAAGAAATCCGAAAAATGTGAATTTTCGGATTTCTTATTCAATAAACATTAAAACGACAACAGACATTTCTATTTAATGTTTTAATTAATCGCTT
>CBFCZX010000050.1:0-10140 GCA_965602765.1 uncultured Atribacterota bacterium
AATTAATCATCGATGATATAAGTATTCCTCATTCCCTCTTAAAGGATAAGGAGATTAAGAAAAATCTGGTTACTGAAGAGACAATGCATTTACTACTTCCACGTCGATTTCCCAATAATAATAAGGGTTCATTTGGTAAAGTATTGTTATTGGCTGGTTCCATTGGAATGACCGGAGCAGCATTTTTAACCAGTGAAGCAGCTATTAAGAGCGGTACGGGTATCGTGGTGCTTGGGATACCAAAAAGTTTAAACAATATTATGGAAATAAAATTATCTGAAGTGATGACATTGCCTTTGGAAGAAACTGATGAAAAATCATTGGATAAAAAAGCAGAGGACAGAATACTAAAAGTAATGGAGAACTTTACTGTTCTGGGAGTAGGCCCCGGGATTTCTAGACAGCATAACACACAAGCATTGATTAAAAGCCTGATTAAAAAAACATCTATTCCCCTGGTTTTAGATGCAGATGCTTTGTATAGCCTTAGCGAGAATCGTAGCATATTAAAAAATGCTAAAGTACCAATTATTATTACTCCTCATCCGGGGGAGATGGCCCGATTGATCAACAAAGAAGTAGATTATGTATTAGATAATAGTGTAATGGTTGTGAAAGAATTTGCAGAAGAATTGGGAATAACCGTAGTGTTAAAAGGCGCAAGAACAATTATCGCAGATAGTAATGGTAATATTTTTATAAATATTGGCGATAATTCAGGCATGGCTACAGCGGGATCAGGAGATGTTTTAACCGGTATTATCTCAAGTTTAATGGCGCAGGGATTGAATGAAATTTCAGCAGCAGTTGCCGGTGTTTATATTCATAGCATTGCAGGAAATCTTGCCCGTAAGATTAAAGGCGAAAGAGGCATGACTGCTGTTGATATCTTGCAGCAAATCCCTCATGCTTTTGTAGATATTGAAACTTTTAATAAATTCTAATATTGCAGGTACATTTAAAAAGAAGAATATAATATCACATTTTTCCTTGGTGACTGAAACAATTCATGTTGTTAGATTACATTAATAGGAATATTAGGAAAGGATATTTTAAAAAATGAACGAATTACTGGGTTTTACCTGGTTAGAAATTAATCTGGATACAATTGCAAAAAACACAAGACATATTAAAGAATTTATTGGAAAAAACAGAGAATTAATGGCAGTAGCCAAAGGCAATGCTTATGGTCATGATGTTCTGGAAACCGTACCGGTATTTTTAGAAAATGGGGCCACAAAAATAGCAGTTGCACGGTTGGATGAAGGAGTTCTCCTTAGAAGAGCCGCTATCAATGTACCGATTTTGGTATTAGGTGCAACGATGGAAGAAAAAATCGAAATAGCATTGCTTAATGATATCACTTTATCCGTGTGTGAACTAAAAATTATCAAAAAGATAAATGTTTTATCATCGAAAATGAATAAAAAAACAAAAATACATTTAAAAATAGATACCGGCATGGGACGGCTTGGCGTCAAATCGAGTGAAGCAGTGAAGCTTATAAAAAAAATTATATCCCTCAAGCATATTGAATTGGAAGGAATTTTTACCCATTTTTCTGTAGCCGATGAAGAAGATAAAAAATACACAGAAAAACAATTTGATAAATTTAATTCTATATTAATACATCTTCAAAATGAAAAGATTCAAATTCCAATAAAGCATGTCGGTAATAGTGCAACTCTTCTTGATTTACCACATATGTGGTTAGACATGGTCAGACCCGGAATAGCATTATATGGACTGTATCCTTCCAGGGAAGTGAAAAAAACCATTGAATTAGTTCCGGCACAGACCTTTAAAACAAGGATTGCTTTTCTGAAAGAATTTCCTGCCGGAAAATCAATCAGTTATGGAAGAACTTACACGACTTATAAGGAAAATACCATGATAGCATCTCTTCCATTAGGTTATGCTGATGGTTACTCTAGGTTGCTTTCTAATAAGGGGGAAGTTCTAATAAGAGGTAGTAAAGTACCTATTATAGGTCGTATTTGCATGGATCAATGCATGGTTGATGTTACAGATTTACCTATTGTTAAGGTGGGGGATGAAGTCATCTTATGGGGAAAGCAGGGAAAGAAAAGTATAACCATTGAGGAAGTAGCCGATAAACTGAATACGATCAATTATGAAATTGTTCATTTTCCTGACAAAAAAAGAATTCCAAAATTATTTATAAAAAATGGGAAACCATACAAAGTAAAAAGTATGCTTGGAGATCAATTAATTGGTAGTGAATAGTGTTAGAAAAATACGGATAAAATTTTGAGTCTATTTGATAGTTAATCAGCTGGTTCACCGGTTAAAATACAAAATGCAAAAACCATAAATCAATTTAGCATTTTCTTTAAATAATTGATAAATTAGTAAATTGATGAATTGGTTAATTAGAGAATTATTTAATATGAATTTAACATATATAACGAAAAATCCCGAAGAGACAAAAAAAATAGGGAAAAAAATAGCAAAATTACTGGAACCTGGGGATATTATTTTATTTTTTGGTGAATTAGGTGCAGGAAAAACCTGCTTTGCTCAGGGAATAGCGGAAGCTTTGGGAACAAAAGATGATGTGAACAGTCCTTCTTTTACCATTATTAATGAATATTTAGGAAAAGTCCCTATTTATCACTTTGATCTTTTTCGTCTGAATAATTTTAAAGAAGTACTAGACTTGGGATATGAGGAATATTTTTATGGAAATGGTATTACCTTAGTTGAATGGGCTGAAAAAATGGGACTACATCTTCCGACTGAGTTTTTAAAAATTATAATTACCTTCACTGATTCAGAAAGAAGAAAAATAGAGGTTTTTCCGAAGGGTAAACATTTTGTACAGTTGATAGGAGAGTTGAAAAAAAGATGAAGATATTGGGGATTGATACATCTTCCAAGTATTGTAATGTAGCAATAATAGAAGAGAAAGATATTCTGATTGAATACACTATAAATGGTTTCATTAAAAAACATTCTTCCATCTTGATTCCGGCAATTCAAGAAATGTTTAATAAAATTGATTTGAAAATTGGAGATATTGATGGAGTTGCAGTTACGATTGGACCAGGTTCTTTTACCGGGCTTCGTATTGGCCTAGGATCAGCTAAGGGATTGTCTTATGCTGCCGGTATTCCTATAACCGGAATCCATACATTAGATGTTTTGGCTTATAATGCAGCGAGGTTGCCCGTTATGCTATGCCCAATTTTAGATGCCAGGAAAAATGAAGTATATTTTGCACTATTCCACGGAGGAAACCATTTAAAAAAGATCATCGATTATCAATGTAATTCGATTGATAATTTATTGGATAGATTAAAGAATATTCAAGAAAATATTATCTTTCTGGGAGAAGGAATCTTGAAATACCAAAAAAGAATTGAAGATATGTTAGGTCCACGGGCAATCATTCTCTATCCGACACTTTCGACAATAAAAGCATCTAATGTTGCGTTTCTAGGTTTAGAAAAAATAAGAAATGGCCAAGTAGACAATGCATTTTCTATTTCTCCATTTTATCTAAGAAAATCTGAAGCCGAAATTTCATGGGAAAAAAGACATAAAATATAAACATTAAGAACTTAGTCATATTTTAAAATTATCAATTAAAATATTTAGAGTGAAACATGATGGTTTGAAAGCAAAAAGTAATCAGAAAAAAAAGATATATTTTAAAACTTTAAACATGAAAGATAACCTGTGAGGGTCAAAAAACGATATTTTTAACAAAAGGATTCTGATTTTACGCATGTAGCATGTATCTTCTACTTTTATCAGTTGGTTAATGAAGATTTTAAATATATAAATTAATATGAAAAGGAAAAAATATCACCAAAAAGGAATATGTTGCATGTCAGATATGATAATGGGAATTGAAACTTCCTGTGACGAAACAGCAGCAGCCATCGTGGAGAGAGGCAGAAATATTGTTTCCAACATTGTTTCCTCACAAATAAAAATACATAACAAATATGGAGGAGTTGTTCCGGAAATTGCTTCAAGAAAACATATGGAATATATTATTCCGGTTATTGATCAAGCGCTGAAGGAAGCGGGAGTCGAATTGAAACAATTATCTGGTATTGCTGTAACTTATGGCCCGGGATTAATCGGTTCATTATTAGTTGGATTGACTGTTGCTAAATCAATTGCTTTTGTACAAAATATCCCTCTTATTGGAATTAATCATCTGGAAGCTCATATCTATGCCAATTTTCTAGAACATAGAGAACTTAAACCTCCAATTATTTGCTTAATCGTTTCCGGTGGACATACTTCCTTGGTCCATATAAATGATTATTGGGACTATAATGTTCTAGGACAAACTAAAGATGACGCAGTCGGGGAAGTATTTGATAAAATTTCAAAATATTTAAACTTGGGATATCCTGGAGGGCCTATTATTGAAAAATTGGCTGCTAATGGAAATCCATCATCTATTAATTTTCCACGTCCACTTTTAAATAGAAACAATTTTGATTTTAGTTTTAGCGGATTGAAAACTTCTGTCATTTACTACATAAAAAAATTAATCGAAAAAAATAGGAATATTCCCCAGAATGATATATTAGCCTCTTTCCAACATGCGGTTGCGGAAGTATTAGCGAAAAAAACCATAAAAGCAGCTTTAAAATACGGAGTAAGTTCAATTGCATTAGCAGGAGGAGTAGCAGCAAATTGTTATATAGCGACATACATAAAAAAAAGAGCAAATATACACCATTTAAAAGTATTTTCCCCTTCACCACAGCTTTGCACTGATAATGCAGTTATGGTGGCATCTGCAGGCTTTTATCAATTAAGAAATAATAAAATATCTTCTTTAGATTTGGATGCAGTATCAAGATTAGCATTGGTTAGAAATAATTAGCAATTAGTAGAAATATTGTGAAAAAAAGCTAATAATCCTGGATAACAATGAATAAACGCTTCTAGAAGGGAATAAGAAGGTTTGCTTTTCTAAAGAAGTTTATATAATATATATAAGGTGATTTTAGCACTCTCATACCAAGAGTGCTAATTATTTTAAATAAATTAAATATGCAAGGAGGCTAAAAACATGAAAATTACCGGATTAAAACCACTAGGGGATCGCGTTCTGGTAAAACCAATCAACGAAGAAGAAAAGAGTAAAGGGGGAATTTTTTTACCGGATACTGTCTCAAAAGAAAAACCACAGGTCGGCGAAGTATTAGCAGTTGGTCCGGGTGGTTCTGACAAGGATGGAAAATTGGTTCCTATGACTTTAAAGAAAGGCGATAAAGTCGTATACGCAAAATATTCCGGAACAGATATCAAGGATGATGCTGACGAAGATTATCTCTTAATCAGTGAAAAAGATGTTTTAGCAATTATTGAAGGCTAACATCAACTGTAAATTATTTGAATAAACCATTAAAGAAAAGTTTTTAAAAGTTAAATTGTATAATAACAGGAGGAAAAAGAAATGGCAAAACAATTTTTATTTGGTGAAAATGCAAGAAGAGCCCTTAGAAAGGGTGCAAGCACTTTGGCTGACAGCGTCAGAATCACATTGGGACCAAAAGGTAGAAATGTCGTTATAGACAAAAAATTTGGATCTCCCACAATTACAAATGACGGAGTTACCATTGCCAGAGAAATCGAAATTGAAGACCCTTTTGAAAACATGGGTGCTCAATTTGTTAAAGAAGTAGCTACAAAAACAAATGATATTGCCGGAGACGGTACAACTACTGCAACCGTATTAGCAAAAGAAATTATTCATGAAGGATTAAGAAATGTAGCTGCCGGAGCAAATCCGATTATGGTTAAACGTGGTATCGATAAAGCCGTAGAAAAAGCAGTCAGTGAAATTAAAAAATTAAGCATCGAAGTCAGCGATAAAGAATCTATTGCAAATGTTGCTTCTATCTCGGCGGCAGACCGGGAAATTGGTAATATTATTGCTGATGCGATGGAAAAAGTGGGTAAAGACGGAGTCATTACGGTTGAAGAATCCAAAACTCTGGGTACTACTTTGGAAGTTGTAGAGGGCATGCAATTTGACAAAGGTTATATTTCTCCGTATATGGTGACAGATGCAGAAAGAATGGAAGCAGTTCTTGATAATCCATATATTCTGATCACTGATGGGAAAATCAGTAACATGAAAGGGCTATTACCTGTTTTAGAAAAAGTAGCTCAAACCGGAAAGGCCTTAGTCATTATAGCAGAAGATGTAGAAGGTGAAGCGTTAGCAACTTTGGTTGTCAATAAAATCAGAGGTACCCTAAACTGTGTATCAGTTAAAGCACCCGGATTTGGTGACAGAAGAAAAGAGATGTTGGCAGACATTGCCGTTGTAACGGGTGGACAGGTTATATCTGAAGAAGTCGGACTCAAATTAGAGAATACCGAAATTGCAATGTTGGGTTCAGCACATCAGGTAAAAATCAATAAAGAAGAAACCATTATCGTCGACGGTAAAGGTGATGTAAAAGAAATCAAAAAACGTGAAGCACAGATTAGAACACAAATAGAAGATACCACTTCTGATTACGACAGAGAAAAATTACAGGAAAGATTGGGAAAAATGTCCGGTGGAGTTGCTGTTATCAAGGTTGGTGCAGCTACAGAAACTGAGTTAAAAGAGAAAAAACATAGAGTTGAAGATGCATTATCAGCAACAAAAGCAGCCGTAGAAGAAGGCATTGTTGCCGGTGGTGGAACTATTTTATTGAATGTTATTCCTGCTTTAGATGATTTAAAACTGGAAGGCGATCAACAAATAGGAGTTAAGATCCTTAAAAAGTCTTTAGAAGCACCCACAAAGCAAATTGCCGAAAACGCAGGTGCTGAAGGCTCAGTTATAGTTGAAAAATTAAAAGGTAAAGAAAATGGTATTGGTTTTAATGCAATAACCGGAGAATTTGAAGACATGATTAAAGCCGGTATTGTAGACCCTGCCAAGGTTACCAGATCAGCTATACAAAATGCTGCAAGTATTGGCGGAATGATATTAACAACCGAATGTTTGGTTACCGATAAACCGGAAGAAAAGAAAGATATGCCGGGAATGCCTCCAGGAGGAATGCCTCCAGGAGGAATGGGCGGAATGTACTAAAAGTAACTAAAAATTAAATAAATCATTATAAAAGCCTCTATGTTATTAAATAACATAGAGGCTTTTATCACAAGCACATCTACAATAAATAGATGCTTTATTCTCCCATAGCTTCTTCCATAGAATAGCACTCGAATCCGAATACTTTTGCAACAGGAGCATAAGTAATTTTACCATTAATAATATTCAATCCTTTTGCGAGAGCATTATCTTTTTTCAGAGCTTCTTTATAACCAAGATTGGCAAGTTTTAAAGCATAAGGCAGTGTAGCATTAGTTAAAGCAAAAGTAGATGTTCTGGCAAAGGCACCCGGCATATTTGTGACGCAATAATGCAGGACTCCGTGAAGTTTATATACCGGGTCGCTATGGGAAGTTCCCTTACTGGTTTCAAAACAACCACCCTGGTCTATGGCTACATCCACGATGACTGAATTTGGTTTCATTTTCTTGATCATCTCTTCGGTCACTAATTTAGGAGCTTCAGCACCCGGAATCAATACAGCACCTATTACAGCATCTGCATCTTTTATTTCTTCTTCTATACTATGTTGATTGGAATAAAGGAGTGTAATATTTTTGGGTAATACATCATCCAAATATCTTAGCCTGTTAATGTTGATATCGAATAAAGTGACTCTTGCTCCAATGCCTGCCGCTACTTTTGCTGCACATGTACCCACGGTTCCACCACCAAGAACGACAACTTTAGCAGGTTTTACACCGGGAACTCCACCCATTAATACACCGGTTCCGCCATAGGGAAGAGCTAAATAGTAGGCCGCAACATGAGCGGACATCTTGCCGGCAACTTCGCTCATGGGAGCGAGCAGAGGAAGAGCGCCATCTGCAGTCTGAACGGTTTCGTAGGTAATGCAGATAACATTGTTCTTCATCATGGCCTTGGTTAATTCCAGGCCAGAGGCAAAATGAAAATAGGTGAAAAGAATCTGATTAGGTTTTAACCGATCATATTCAACCGGCATTGGTTCTTTCACCTTCATAATCATATCCGCTTTATTAAAAACACCTTCGGGAGTCTCAATAATAGAAGCACCTGCTTCTACATACTCTTTATCCTCAAATCCGCTTCCTATTCCGGCAGATTTTTCAATAACAACCTCGTGCCCAGCTTGACAGAAGGCATGTGCTCCTGCGGGAGTCATTGCAACTCTGTTCTCATTATTTTTAATTTCTTTTGGTACTCCAACGATCATGGAATAATATTTCCTCCTAATATTTTGATTAAATTGGGTATGACATTCTGGTTAAATTAAACCAGAATGTCATACGTTTAAATTATCTGTTCAGTAGTTCCGGGTTAGAAAAATAATCTTTAAGTTCATTGGCCATAACGCCACTCAAGAAGAGTAGACCAATTAAGTTAGGAATTGCCATTGCGCCATTAAGCATATCTGTAAGTAGCCATACAAATGGGACTTTTACTACAGCGCCAGCGAAGGCTAAAATAACAAAGAGCCAGGCATATGGTTTTATAATCGATGGCCCGACGATGTAACGGGCACATTGCTGACCATAGTAACACCAGGTAATAAGAGTAGAATAACCAAACAAAAGAGAACCAATGGCAACAATAGGTCCTCCTACTCCCCCTAACACAGAAGCAAAAGCATGAGCGGTAAGGGCAGTACTGGTTAATCCTGTTTCTAAAGAACCAGTCATGACAATAACAATACCGGTCATTGAGCAGATAATTAAAGTATCAATCATAACTCCGACCATAGCGATGGTGCCCTGACGAGCTGGATGAGGAGTTTTTGCCACTGCATGAGCCATACTGGCACTACCTAAACCCGCTTCGTTGGAGAATATTCCTCTGGCAACACCAAATCTCATGGCTTGAGCTACAGTAGCTCCGGCAAATCCACCAAAAGCTGCTCTACCGGAGAAGGCAGATTTAAAGATTTCACCGATTGCCCAGGGCAGCATATTGATTTTAGCGATGATAATGATTAATGCTCCAACAATGTAAAAGAGTGCCATAAAGGGGACCAATTTTTCGGTCACTTCACCGATTCTTTTAATTCCGCCTATTACAACTACCCAAGTTAAAAAAGCCATTACAATACCTGTAATTAAAACAGGTATATTAAATACACTATTTCCTACCAGAGCCATAGAGTTCGTTTGAACCATATCTCCAATACCAAAAGCAGCGATTGCACCAAAGAAGGCGAAGAGCCAACCTAACCAAGCTTGACCTAATCCCTTTTTAATGAAATACATCGAACCGCCGGCAAGTGCTCCGTCTTTGTCTTTTATCCTGTATTTTACACCCATAGTAGCTTCACACATTTTAGTACACATTCCGAATAAAGCAGTAAGCCACATCCAGACTAATGCCCCGGGGCCTCCGGCAGCTACTGCAGTGGCTACTCCGGCAACATTACCATTTCCTATTGTTGCGGCAAGAGTTGAAGTAAGTGCCTGAAATGGTGTAATTTCTCCTTCGTCTTTTGCGGAATCATCTTTTTTAAATGCACCTTTGAAAATGAGCTTTAAGGCGTAACTGGTATGTTTAAATTGTGGGAATCCTAATCTAATGGTTAAAAATATACCTGTTCCAACCAATGCTATCATCATTGGCGGACCCCAGACAAAATTATCAATTACACCCAGTAAATCCATTATAGCTGTCATATGAATCTCCTTTCGATTAATAATTTTTTATAAAAGTTCAATAAGTTAAACAAAAAGATAATTAAATGTTTTTAACTATTATTTCACCTCCATTTTTCAATAAATGTTTATTTTTAAAGTAAAATCACCTCCTTGTTGTGGTTTTTTGTAATCTACTACATGAATGGATAGCTCTATATTAATTGTGAAATAATTATTTATTTGACCGATTAAATGTCAATTTCCTTCTATCTTTACACTTCCCCTCTTCATGGCTTACATCAC
Source organism: uncultured Atribacterota bacterium (assembly GCA_965602765.1). GTDB lineage: Bacteria > Atribacterota > Phoenicimicrobiia > Phoenicimicrobiales > Phoenicimicrobiaceae > JAYEGH01. The sequence goes on from CBFCZX010000050.1 coordinate 10,012, forward strand.
CCCATCAGTCCATGCCCCTACCTCTTGTTAAAGGGCGGGAAGAAGGGAATAGCAACCACAACGGCATCCACCTTTCTGTCCCTGATTGATACCTCGACTTCTGTCCCGGTCTCCGTATAGGGCAGGTTT
>CBFCZX010000051.1:0-10132 GCA_965602765.1 uncultured Atribacterota bacterium
CTTTTCTTTTTGTCACAGGAATAATTTGCGGAATTCTCTCCTGGGGAATCACCTTAGACAGAATTTGAAATGGTGTTATTTTACCATAACCGATATTTTCAAACATGGTATCTATTTCAGAAAAGCCTAATTCGGCACTGACATTTTTTAATTTTTTATTGACTTCAACAGAGGGTTCAACATGATATTTTTCCATTTCTCTTTCAAAAAATTCCCTACCTTTACGGATATTTTCCTCGCGCATTTCCTTTTTAAACCAAACTCGAATTTTATTCCTTGCTCCTGAGGTTTTCACCAAAGGTAACCAGTCTCTACTCGGTCCTCTACTAACTTTTGATGTGAGTATTTCTACAATATCTCCACTTTTTAACTGGTAATCCAGTGGCACTATTTTTTTATTAATTTTAGCACCAATACACCTATGTCCGACATCGGTATGGACGAGATAAGCAAAATCTATTGGGGTTGAACCCAATGGTAACATTTTTACATCTCCTTTTGGAGTAAAAGTAAAAACATCATCCTGAAATAGACCTATTTTTAAACTTTCCATAAATTCTTTCGGATCTTTAAGATCTTTTTGCCATTCCAATATTTGTCTTAGCCAGGAAAGTCTTTCTCCTAATATCTTATCCTTTTTTAGATCAATTTTCTCCTTGTATCTCCAATGCGCGGCAATACCATATTCAGCCGTTTCATGCATCTCCCAAGTTCTTATTTGTATTTCCAGCGGTTCGCCTTGAGTATTAATAACCGTGGTTTGTAAAGATTGATACATATTTGATTTCGGCATTGCAATGTAGTCTTTAAATCTTCCTGGCATGGGCTTCCAAAAGGAATGTAACAAACCCAACACCGCATAGCAATCTTTAATCGAATTACATATAATTCTAATCGCAATCAAATCATAGATTTGAAAAAATTCCTTTTTCCCTTCTTTCATCTTTCTATAAATACTGTAAATGTTTTTTGGTCGTCCTTTTATTTCGACCTGAATGTTAACTTTTTCAAGCTCTTTTTTTATGGTATCCTTGATACCATCAATAATTCTTTCCCTTTCCAGTCTATTTTTTGCCAGTTTATTGACTATGGCTCTATATTTAATAGGCTCTAGATAGCGTAAAGACAAATCTTCTAACTCCCATTGAATTTTAGAAATCCCTAATCGGTTAGCAATTGGTACATAGATTTCCAAAGTTTCCCGGGAAATTCGAATTCTTTTGGTAGAGGGTAAATATTGTAAAGTTCTCATATTATTTAAGCGGTCAGCCAATTTTATCAAGATCACTCTCACATCTTCCGCCATAGCTAAAAACATTTTCCTAAAACTTTCCGCTTGTTGCTCCTGTTGGGTTTTAAAAGGTATTTTGCTGAGTTTTGTCACTCCGTTGACTAACATGGCAACTTCTTCACCGAACTCTTCTTTGATTTTAGCCAATTCTATATTGGTATCTTCTATGACATCATGCAAAATTCCAGCAGCAACAGTAATTGCATCCAATTCTAAATCGGCTAATATTTTCGCTACTCCAAGAAGGTGTAGAATGTAAGATTCACCGGAATATCTTTTTTGACCTCTATGAGAATTTGAGGCACATCTGTAGGCTTTTTTTATTAGATTTAAATCAGCGTGAGGAGCATATTGAGGTATTTTTTTTAAAATATCTTTAATTAATGCTAATCGAGAAATGATTTTCACCCTCTTTATTAGTCAGTAGCGAATAGCCATAAAATGAAAAATAATGCATCTAAATGTAAAGTGAAACTTTATAGTTTTTCATTATTGGTTTATAAATAAAAAATAGAATAAAGCATTAGACAAATATTTGTTTTTACTTTGAAATTGTCCGGTAATTTTGAATATTACACATTGAAGTAGGCATTTTTACTAACTTTTACTATCCTATTTCTGTTCCTTAAAGATAGAGAGACAATAAAATGATTTTTTCAATTTACAATATTTGCTATTTTCTATCTTTTTTTGAATTTATTATACTACGTGCTAATTATATTGTACCAAGGAAAAAATGTCATACTCTTTCATTTTTTTACGTGGTTTTAAGAAAGCCAGTTCAATAATAAAAGAGGCGCCAACAATCGTACCTCCCATTTTTTCAATTAACTGAAAAACTGCTGCAGTTGTTCCTCCTGTTGCTAATAAATCATCCACAATCATAATTCTATCTCCTTTAGAAATTGCATCCTTGTGTATTTCTAAAGTATTTTCCCCATATTCCAACTGATAAGAAATACTTTCTACTTCGCTTGGCAATTTATTTGGTTTTCTGATGGGTAAAAATCCAACCCCTAATTGGTAGGATACCGGCGCACCGATAATAAAACCACGTGCTTCCATGCCGGCAATAAAATCTATTTGATATTTTTTACAATGCTCAACAAGCATATCAATGCTGTATTTAAAAGCTTTTTTATCTTTCAGTAAAGTGGTAATATCTTTAAATTGTATACCTTTTACCGGAAAATCGGAAATATTCCTGATTTTATCTTTTAAGTTTATCAATTTATACACCTCCCAAACAGGTATTTTTAATATCTTTAACATTTATTTGTATATTTTCAGCACCATTCCATTTATTTAACTCAATATGAAAGGCCAGGTTAACAATTTTACTTTCCGAAAGTACCTTTTTCCCAATTTTTGCTAATTTAAAACCAATACCGTCAAATAACTTGTCCTTTTCTAATACTTTTAATTTAATATGTTCGTTATTTCCGCCAACTAAACGCCAATGGGATATAGTATTTTTAAAGCTGCAAAATACAGGTTTGGGATTGCCATTACCAAATGGTTCCAAAGCATTAATATCTTTAATAATGCTGAAATTTATTTCACTTAAAAGTATAGGTGTATCAATTTCTAATTCCGGGAGTAAATCCTTTTCCGATATAAAATCCTGATAGATACTATTCAGCTTTACCTTAAATTCAGATATTTTGTTAATATCGATTCCTATGCCCGCAGCATATTTATGGCCCCCATAATTAATCAGAAATTCTTTGCATTGCTCAATGGCATTATATAAATGAAAATTACGGGTACTTCTTCCAGAACCTTTTCCCATGCCATCTTTATTAGAAATAACAATGGTAGGACGATTATACTCTTCCACCAATCTAGATGCAATAATTCCAATAACTCCCTGATTCCAATGTTCCGCAGAAACCACCAATACATGGTTGTTTTTTTCGCTTATTTGCTCTTGGGCTTGCATCTTTGCTTCTTTTAAAATATCAACTCCTATATCTCTTCTATTTTTATTGATCTCGGTAAGTTTTTTAGCTAAGTGCTTAGCCCGGCTTTTAGATTCGGTTAATAGCAATTCTAAGGCAAGTTTAGGATCGTCCAATCTCCCTGCAGCGTTCAACCTTGGTACTAAAGCATAATTGACATCTTTAGTGCTAATTTCACCCTTGTTTAATCCACATTCTCTGATTAAGGCCTTTAATCCCTCTTTTTTAGTTTGATTAAGTATCTTCATCCCATATTTAATTAATATACGATTTTCTCCTATTAAAGGTACCGAATCAGCAATGGAGCCCAAAGCGATATAGTCGAAAAAATGATTTAAATCATTTTGGTCTTTTTTTAATTTACTATAAAGGGCTTGAGCAACTTTAAAACTTACTCCCACACCTGCTAATTCCTTAAAAGGATATTGTTCATCACATTTTGGATTAATCACCGCGAATGCATCGGGAATATTTTTTTGTGGGATATGATGGTCAGTTACAATAACATCAATTCCAATTTCTTTTGCTTTTTTTATTTCCTGAATGGAGCTGATACCACAATCAACCGTAATAATTAGCTTAATTTTATTTTTATGGGCCGTGTGGATGGCCTGTTCGTTTAATCCGTAACCTTCGTGAAATCGATTGGGAATATAATAATATATGTTTGAAGTGATTTCTTTCAATGTCGAAAACAATAATGCAGTACTGGTTAATCCATCAACATCATAGTCACCATAAATCAATATACGCTCATTCTGCCTAATAGAATAAATTATTCTATCTATTGCTTTGGACATATTTGGGAATAGATTAGGATGATTTAAATTTTTAATATCAGCTTTTAAAAATTCTTTTATCTCTAAAGCATTTTTCATCCCTCTATTCATCAGTAACTGAGCTAATATTGGAGAAATATTCAATCCTTTGGATAATTCGAATTGCTTTTTTTTATCTTCTTTACATATACGCCACTTTATGGTCTTTTTCTCCTATCTTTAATAATGTTTAACTGTGTCAATGCTATACATAACCTATTTGATATATTTTTATTAGAATATGTCAACTTTTTACTGTTTCATCAGCGGTTAAAAATACGTATAACAAAACTCAGCACAATACTTACCAATATACAAAATCCCAATGGGAAAAAGATTGTAATATTTTTTGTGTGAATGATGATATTCCCGGGCATTTTACTCAAAAAAGGATATTTTCCATTTAGTAAAAATATACCTCCTAAAATTACCAAAATAATACCAAAAAATAATAGCAATTTTCCCATAACACTATATTCTGACATTTTTTTCCTAAATCTATAGTATTTAGTTTGCTTTTCTGTTTATTTTTTTCTTTTATTTTTAACCGGTTTCCCTGCTCTATGTCTTTCTTTTAATTCACCTTTCCAATCCACCAATAAAGGAGAAGCAATAAATATGGAAGAATATGTACCGGCGACCATTCCGATAAATAAAGCTAATGCAAAATCAGAAAGTATACTACCTCCAAAGAAATAAATGGCCAAAACAGGGAGAACGGTGGTTAGGGCGGTATTTATCGTTCTGGACAAAGATTGATTGATACTCATATTTACGATATTGCCAAAACTCTCTCTTGTTTTAAATTTTATATTTTCGCGTAATCTATCTAAAATTACAATCGTATTATTTAGTGAATATCCCACTATAGTTAAAACTGCTGCTATAATCGAGATGGTAATTTCCTTTTGAAAAAGTGAAAATATTCCCAATACTATAAGAACATCGTGGGAAAGCGCTAAAATAGATATAATAGAATACCTGAATTCAAATCTTATGGTTATATAGATAATAATTCCGATAAAAGCAAATAGTATGGCATACAATGCTGTCTTTTTTAAATTTTCACCGATAACCGGTCCAACGGTTTCAATCCGTAACACTTCTAAATCTGCAAGATTTTGTTTTAATGCAGATAATATTTCTTTTCTCTGTTCCTGGTCTATTTTTTCAGTTCTTATCACAAATTCAGTGTCACTTAAGTCTTGAATTGTACTTTGACTTAGATCAAACTCTCCAAGAATATTGCGGACTTCCGTAATTGAGACAGATTGCTCGAATTTTATTTGAACAATAGTTCCTCCAGCAAAATCAATACCATAGTTAAATCCTTGAAATAGAAACGAAATGATACCAACCAGAATGATAACCGCAGAAATGATATAGACCATTTTTCTGTTTTTTACAAAATCAAAATATCTTTTTCCAATTAAGTCCATGTATACATCCTCCTTAACTACATCTATGCCAATATTTTAGAGTTGGCCTTTGCAGAGAACAACTCTAAAATAATTTTTGTAACTACAATTGCGGTAAACATGCTAGCCAATATACCGATACTTAAAGTAACTGCAAAACCCCGAATCGCTCCGGTCCCAAAATACAACAAGGCAACTGCAGCTATTAAGGTCGTTACATTTGCATCAAATATTGTTCGAAATGCCTTGTTGAAACCTGCATCTATTGAAGCACGAAAGGTTTTCCCTAATTTCAATTCTTCCTTTATTCTTTCAAAGATCAATATATTTGCATCCACAGCCATTCCTATGGTAAGAATCATTCCGGCGATTCCGGGTAAAGTCAAAGTTGCTTTAAGGCCGGCTAAAGCACCAATAATAATCAACATGCAAATCATTAGTGCAAAATCCGCAATCAATCCAAATTTTTTGTAATATACAATCATAAATACTAAGATTAAAACCAGGCCAATCAATCCGGCTTTGACTCCTTTATCTATAGAGTCTTTTCCCAGAGTAGGTCCAACCGACCTATTTTCCAGAATTTCTACTTTAACGGGTAAGGCACCTGAACGCAAAAGAAGCGCTAATTGTTTTGCACTGTCAACACTAAAACTTCCGGTTATCCTAGCTTGTCCATCCAGAATCGGCTCTTGAACAACGGGTGAGGATATTTCTTTGTCATCCAACATTATTGCTAATATTTTACCGACATTTTTTGTCGTAGCATTACCAAATTCGGTAGCACCGGTTTTATCGAACTCTATCGTAACAATAGGTCGGCCAAACTGATCAAAGGTTTCTTTTGCACTAAGTAAATGTGCCCCAGTTAATAATGTATCACCTTTCTCGTCCTTAAATTCAAGTAATGCAGTTCTCCCAATTAAATCAACCGCTGTTTCAGGATCATCAATCCCGGGCAACTGAACTAAAATTCTATTACTGCCCTGTCTTTGGATGACTGGTTCTGATACACCCAGTTGATCAACACGGTTTCTAATAATTTCCAAAACCCTATTTACAGCATCGTCATCAACCAAAGCATTCGGGCTGTCCTTACATTCCAAAATGACGTGAGAACCCCCCTGTAAATCCAATCCTAGATTTATTTTTTCACCTAGAGGAAATGCAAATATAACTGCAACAGCTATCACAATAAAAACGCTGGCAATTCTGGCAGTTTTATTAAAATTCATCTAAAAATCCTCCCTTTCTGTATTAGTAAATTTATCATCTTAATGATTATTACTTTTATTATAGTAACTTTTTAATTATAGTATTTCTGTAAATTCTTTGTCAACGAGAATCCTTTAAAAATATTTCTTATACTAATGATTAAAAAATAGAAAGGCAGGACATTTTTAGACCTGCCTTTTAATTATCCTTTATCGCCTTATACTCTATAATCTTTTCCTTTCATGGAATAAGTTATTTTTCCCTTTTTTGACCTATGGCATTACGGGTAGTGTATATCAATACATCCTTACCAATTTCAAGGGTCAGCTTATCTTCTTTTATTTCTTTAATAATGCCATAAAGTCCACCGATAGTGATAACTTTATCACCTTTTTCCAAGCTTCCTAGCATCGATTTGTGTTTTTTTTGTTTTTGTTGCTGAGGACGAATTAGTATAAAATAAAATATACCAAATATAATAATTAAAGGTAAAAACTGTTGAAGAGCTTCCATTTTTTAAAATCATTCCTTTCATATTTTTGTTTTGAAAAATACTCTATAAATTATACAAAATTTAAATCCATTTAGCAAATTATTTTTTATAGCCTTTCTTAATATTTCTCTGGAAAGTTATTCTAGTGATTGTTAAATCTAAAAATGAGCATCATGGATTAATCGAGAAAATTGGATAAAAACGTTTCTTTATATTGCAATATTCTATCTTGCTGTATCGCTATTCTGATATTTTTCATTAATGACGCCATAAAATACAGATTATGAATTGTACCCAAGATGGAACTGAGTATTTCTTTAGACATATAAAGATGCCGCAAATAAGCTTTTGTAAAATTCTGACAGGTATAACAATTGCATTTGGAGTCCAGAGGTGTTAAATCATTTTTATATTTTGAATTGGTAATAGATATTTTCCCCGAAGAAGTAAAAATCGAGCCATTTCTCGCATTCCTTGTTGGAAGAACACAATCAAACATATCTACTCCTCTAATTACTCCTTCTAAAATACTTTGAGGTGCGCCAACTCCCATTAAGTATCTTGGTTTTTCCATTGGAAGGCATGGAACTGTATAGTCCAGAACCTCATACATAAGCGGTTTCGGTTCTCCCACACTCAAACCTCCTATAGCATATCCGGGAAAATCCAATTCTACTAAATTTCTAGCATTTTGAATTCTTAAATCTCGATACATCCCTCCCTGAACAATGCCAAAAAGACTCTGCTTGGAGTTAGCATGTACTTCTTTACATTTTCTTGCCCATTGTAGAGTCCTGCGAGCAGCGGTTTCCGCCTGAAATTTTCCTGCAGGATAAGGGGAGCATTCATCAAATGCCATGGCAATATCAGAACCTAATGCCATTTGAATTTCCATTGCTTTCTCGGGATTGATAAAATGTTTGCTTCCGTCAATATGAGAATTAAAAAAAACACCTTCATCGCTTATTTTATTTAATTTCCCCAAACTAAATATTTGGAAACCTCCGCTATCCGTCAGTATCGAGCCATTCCAAGCCATATATTGGTGAAGTCCGCCAGCCTGTGCAATCAATTCATGCCCCGGTTTTAAATATAGATGGTATGAGTTGCTTAGAATCATGTTTATATTTAGTTGTTCCAGTTCACGGGGAGTCATTGCTTTTACGGTCGCCTTGGTTCCTACAGGCATAAATACAGGTGTATCAATGACTCCGTGGGGTGTTAACAATTTTCCTAATCTTGCTTTTGTCTTTTTAGATTTTTTTATTATTTCAAATTTAATCGCCAAATATTTTCCCCATTCTAATTTTATTTTTTAGTAATTACCTTATCTGTACTCATTCTAAGAGTTTGAGTTACCAAGCTGTTTGTTTGAAATTATTAACTTAAAACAAACAGCTTGGTAACTACAATTCAAATATTAAAACTTTTTTAGGTTTTTTGAGTAGCTCATAATTGATAAACGAAATAGTTAATTTTATCTTTATTGTCTTTTCTTTGCTAATAACTATCCACTCTTCACTATTGACTAAATAATCATCATTGCATCACCGAAGCTATAGAATCTATATTTCTCTTGAATGGCTTCCTGATATGACTTTAATAAAAACTCTTTCCCGGCAAAAGCCGTAGCCATCATTAATGGCGTTGATTTTGGAAGATGAAAATTGGTTATTAAAACATCGATAGCATTAAAATGATAACCTGGATAAATAAATATGTCACTCCATCCCCCACCACTTGCTATTTTTTTACTTTCATGGTCAAAAGCAGATTCCAGAGTACGGGTAGTTGTTGTACCGACCGATACAATTCTTCTTTTTTCGTAACGTGCATTATTTATTTTTTCAGCACTTTCACGGGAAATAAAGTAATATTCCGAAGACATTCTGTGGTCTTTCAATTCAGTCACTCTGATGGGTTCAAAGGTACCTCTTCCCACATGTAGTATAAGAAATACAACATCTATATTCCTTTTCTTTAATTTCTCAAATAGTCGTTCTGTAAAATGGAAACCTGCAGTCGGAGCAGCAATCGAACCTTCAGTACTCGCATAAACTGTCTGATAATCTTCTTTTCTTTCCAGCTTTTCTTTAATGTATGGCGGTGTGGGCATTTGTCCGATTTCATTTAATATTTCCTTAAAATTCCCGCTAAAGTTAAATTCAATTTTATAAGTCCCCTTTTTCTCGTCTTTCCCTTTGATTGTTCCGCTAAGAGCATTGGAGAATATTAATTTTGTTCCGGAATGAACTCGTTTGCCAGGCCTTATTAAAACTTCCCAATCCTGTTTGCCCAGGGAATTTACCAGGAGGACTTCAACTTTCCCCATGGTCCGCTCTTTAAATCCATATACTCTTGATGGAAAAACTTTAGTATTGTTCAAAACCAATATGTCCCCATCTTTAAGGTAATCCGGCATATTTTTAAAAATGCGATGCTCAATACTCTTTTTTGAACGATTAAGAACCATTAATCGGCTATGATCTCTCGGTCTTGTCGGTTTTTGAGCAATAAATCCTGATGGAAGATAATAATCGTACTCGTCTAATTTCATAATATTCCCATTGGTCCCTTTTTAGTATTTCTTGATGATATCAATTCCCTGATAATAATAACTTAAGATATCCTTGTAGTTATATCCTTCCAATGCCATACCGTAGGCACCCCATTGAGACATACCAACACCATGGCCGTTTCCTGAACCGGAAAATCTAAAGATTCTTGCTTTTTCTGAATATACAATTTCTTTTTCGTCTTCTTTTTTTTCAACTACTTTTTTGTTTTGTTTCATTAACTCTAGTAATTCCTTAATGGTCCAATCTTCCTTTTCCTCTAATAGTAAAATGACTGATGGGCTTTGTACTGGATTTTCATCAATATTTTTTGTAACTGATTCTATTTTTTGAACTGATTTTTCCCCAAATGATTCAAAG
>CBFCZX010000052.1:0-9291 GCA_965602765.1 uncultured Atribacterota bacterium
GCTCCGGTTAATTCAACACAAGTCACGATAAAAGCAAGAGATGAATATTTTATCAAATAGATAATTTCATTAGAACATCCGGGAATGGCTCTCCTCAATGCTTGTGGAAGAATAATATAAAAAATAGCCTGGCATTTAGACATCCCCAGAGCTTCAGCAGCCATCATCTGTCCCATTTTTATTGATTGAAGGGCTCCTCTTATATATTCCGAATGATAAGCTCCGCTGCAAAAAATAAAACCTACAACTGCGGCGGCAAATGGAGATAAGAAAATACCAACTGAAGGAAGGCCATAGTAGAGAATAAAGAGTTGTACCAATAAAGGGCTGCCACGAAAAAACAACGTATAAACAGAACAAAAAGAAGAAACAAATTTATTTCCGTATACACGGCCAACTGCTATTAGAATTCCCAAAAGAAAACCAATCGGAATAGAATATACAATCAGTTTAAGAGTAACCAATGTGCCTTCCAATAAAGGCGTTAATAGTATTTCTCTAATAAAAGTTATTGTTTCCATTTTTACTCTTCCGACTTTCCATAAAGTTCAGTGATTTTGTAAAGGAATTTTCTGGTTCGTTCATGTTCAGGATTATTAAACATCTTGTAGGGAGTTCCCTGATCTTTAATCATTCCATCTTCCATAAAAATGATTTCATTAGCAACCGAACGGGCAAAACCCATTTCATGGGTAACCACCACCATGGTCATGCCGCCCAATGCTAGTTTTTTAATGACTTCCAATACTTCTCCGATGAGCTCCGGGTCAAGGGCGGATGTTGGTTCATCAAAGAGCATCACTTTAGGATCCATGGCTAAAGCGCGGGCTATTGAGACCCTCTGTTTCTGCCCTCCGGATAATTGTGCAGGATACAAAGCAGCTTGTTTTTCTAAATCCACTTGCTTTAATTCTTCCATAGCTTTCTTCCTAGCAGAAAGCTTGTCCATTTTTTTTACTCTAATTAATCCAATTTCAACATTTTTCAATGCTGTTAAATGATCGAATAGATTAAAATCCTGAAAAACCATACCCATTTTCTGCCGAAACCGGTTAATTTCTTTCTGATGATGGGTCACTTCTTCATCTTCTAAGAATATTGTTCCCTGATCCGGGATGGTTAATTGATTAATACATCTTAAAAGAGTGCTCTTACCACTACCTGAAGGACCGATAATGACTTTGGTTTCTCCCTTTTTAATCTTGAAGGAGACACCTTTTAATATCTTTTCCTTCCCATAACTTTTGTGTATATTTTCTACATGTAAAACCACTTTATTATTCGAATGCATCAGAATTTTTGGTCACCTTCCTTCTCCATAGCCTGGTATTTTTACTTTAGCTTCCAATAGATCAAGCAATTTTACGCCACCATAGGTTAATACAATGAAAATAACGGCACACGTCAGAAAAATGGGCATAGGTCTATAGGTTCGCGTAGCCACGAAATTTGCCCTGGTTAATATTTCCATAACACCAATGGCATAGGTCACTGCTGAATCTTTTAAAAGAATGGCATATTCGTTCGACCATCCGGGGATGGAAAGCCGCAAAGCCTGCGGTAAAATGATATGCCAAATTGCTTCAACTTTTGTCATACCGATAGAACGAGCAGCAAGCATTTGTCCCTCGTTTAATGATTGAATACTTCCTCGAAAAATCTGAGATTGATAGGCGGCACTTCTTAATCCCAAAACTAAAATGGCAGCAGTAAAGGCAGATAAATTGAAACCCAATAGGGAGAATAAACCAAAATAGAAAAGAAATAGGAGAACTAAAACCGGAAGTCCTCGAAAAAACCATACATAAAAAGAAATAATACCGGAAATAGTTTTATTTCCATATACCTGCCCGACTGCCATGGGAATACCCATGACAAATCCTAATCCCAATGCGCCTGTCACTAATCCGAGGGTAATCATAACCCCTCTGATCAGGAAAGGGAAAGATTGATAAACAACAGCTAAATTCTCATTCATATTATTTTTTTACCTATTTTATAGAGGGTGAAGGAAAATTGAAAAATAAAAAATGTTCCTTCACCCTTATTTTTTATCTATTCAGAAAAATATTTAATGATCAACTCATCCCATTTCGATGACTTCAATAATTTTTTAATACCTTCGTTAAGCATTTCTTTTAATTCTGTGTCTTCTTTTCTAACCGCTACTCCATATGCTTCTCCGGTTTTAATAACACCCACGATCTTTACAGGTTGACCTTTTCTAATGGCATCTTCCACCATGACATCATCCATCATGGCTGAATCAACTCTACCGTTAAGTAAATCCTTGACTGCCAAAGAAAAACCTTCATACAATTTCAGATTATCTTTTGCAAGTATTCCGGTGTTTATCAAATTGTCCTCAATCCACATAGCAGCAGTACATCCTCTCTGGCTTCCTACTAGATGTTCATCACCACTTAGGGCTGCAATAATATTTAGGTCTGAGTCTTCGCGGACACAGAGTGATTGGTTGATTTCCCAGTAAGGTATACTAAAATCTACTTTTTCCAATCTTTCAGCGGTAATAGACATACCTGAGTAAACCATATCAATTTTACCTGCTAATAGGCTGGAAACGATGCCATCCCAGGCAGTGGGTTGATGTTTGACTTCAAAACCCATTTCAGCAGCTATCCAGTCAAGACATTCAACATCAAAGCCGGCCGGATTTCCCTTTTCATCGACATAAGCAAAAGGAGGGTAGTCAGCATCGATACCGTTAACATACACCTTGGCTGCAGCAAATAAATTCAAACTACCTAAGGTAAATATAATTAGAAGTGTAAACAGGACTACAATTATAGCTTTATTATTTTTCATTCTTTTTTTCACCTCCTTTCTATTTATTATTTTTAATCAGTTGGAAACAGGCTAGGTTTTCACATGATTGTTTCAATCAAATATAATATTTTAGATTTCTCTTTAAAAGTCGAATTATTTTCTTCTATACAATCCATTATTCCAGGATTTCATAACTGCTGCTAATGACCGGTGTATTCAGGTTGGGTAGCACCTTTTCCAGTACAATTCCCTCTCTTTGCGGATAAGAATAGCCATAACTCGCTCTAATTCCTGCAGTAATGAATTGAACTCCTCTATCCAGGGCAATCGGCAAGCTGTCTCCCTGCAATACACTACCAGTAACAACACTGGTAAAAATATCTCCTGCTCCAGGATAATAAGCTGGAATATATTCACATCTTACTTTCCAAAAACGTCCATCTTCTTTATTATATGCTAGAACGTTGGTCTTTTTAGTTAACTTCGAATCTGGTACACTGGTAATTATCACAATCTGCGGACCCATTTGAGATAATTTTCTCAACCAGTCTTTTATTTCTTTTTCGGTAATTTCCAAACGATAGGGCATGTTTAGAAGATGTGCTGCTTCGGTAAAATTTGGAGTAATAATATGGGCAAGACTAATATATTTTCTCATCTTTTGTACCATTTTATCATCCATGGTACCATACAGCTTCCCATTATCTCCCATTACCGGATCGATGACCACAAGCGTATTTCTATTAGAAAAACCTTTTATAAATTTTGAAATGATATCTACCTGTTCCGGTGAACCCAAAAATCCGGTATAGATTCCCTCAAATACCAGGGATAATTCTTTCCAATGTTGGATATATCCATTCATATGTTCTGTTAGGTCAATAAACTTGTAATCTTTAAAACCACCTGTTGGGGTAGATAATATGGCAGTTGGCAGTGAACAAACCTGAATGCCCATAGTTGACAGAATGGGAATGACGACTGCCAGGGAGATTCGACCAAAACCGGATAAATCATGAACAGCTGCAACTCTTTTTACTGGAACACTCATAATTATTCCTTTTTTAGTGAATTTTTTATTAAGGCCTAAAAAGAAATTTCACGTTTTTTATTATAACATTTAAGTTAACTTTTTTATAATTATTTTTTGATTTTTTTTAGATTATTTAATAATAATTTATCAAGTGACAAACAATAACATTCTTAATACATCATAATAGTTTTTAGATTCAAAGAAAACATTGGTAGATGATATTTGCCTCATCCCAGGGTAAAAAGATGTTTTAAACGCTTTCCAATGTTTTTTATACGACAATTCCACTTCAAAATGAGCTGGCAAATGAATTTTGCATTGATTGATATCTCTTTTCAAAGCCAGTTCTACGCCTTTTTTAATTCTTTCCACAGCAAGTTGAGGATGAATACTTATCACTGAATTACCGACTCCTTTATTAACTGCAACTGTTTTGATATTATTATTTAATTTTTTCGCTTCTTTACAAATTCCCTCATCTCCGCTTATAAAAATAACCGGAACATCAAAAGTAGTAGCAGCATAACTATAGATTAAAAATTCACTGGCAAATTGCCCATTCAATTTAATGTAATTAAGCTCAAAGGGATTTAATGTATGTGAAAGAGGGTTATCGCTTGAGCTTCCATATGAATGATAACCAATCATTATCAGAGCATTAAAAGATTTATCTAATTCCTGCACCATTAAAAGGGGATGTTCGCTCCAACCTCGAATTAATTTCGCTTCCTGTGGAAGCCGGGAAGCAATAATATTTCTACCGGTTTCATGGGCATCCTTGACCCAGATTTCCTTTACACCGACATTAATTGCTCCCTCGCAAGCAGCTTTTACTTCTTTAGTCATCTGTTCACAAGCTTCCTGAAAATCAGGTTTTGACTTTTCAGTTTCGTTCCAATGCATCACTCCGGTAACACCTTCGATATCTGCACTTATATATATTTTCATTTAGAAAGCCTCCTATTAAATAATTCTGAATACAAATAAGATTGGATCATTAAAATCCTTTTTCTAAACAATGAAATTTATGACATATTTATTTCGCGGTTAAAATCTATTTTTCCTGATGAATAAAAAAATCTCTTATTCTAATTAGCTGTTTACGGTCGATAGATTCTTCGCATATGTTCTGATTCTTTTGTATAACTTTTTATCCGCTTCACCTCTTCTATCTCTATTTTTAGGGCTTCGCTAATGTCTTTTATCTTCCATGATTTTTCCATTGCCAGTAAAATCAAATCCATCTTTTCATAAGAAATATTAAGTACTTGCTCATCTTCCAAACCAGGCATGATATCCGGAGAAGGGGGTTTTATTATTATCCTTTTGGGAATATTCAAATAACCTGCAAGTTCTCTTACCTGTGTTTTATAGAGATTTATTAGTGGCATGATATCCGCAGCATTATCGCAACCAAATTTTACGAAAAAACCGATTTTATATTCACTTTTATTTGCTGCTCCCACCACTAATCTATTTTCTAATTCGGCATAATAATAAAGCAATAACATTCTCAAGCGATGTTTTATCCGATAATAAGCATTACAATTTTTTAAGAAGTGACGATATTCTTTATCTTTAAAGCCAAGAAGGCTGTCGCGAAAAGGAATCCTTCCGGTCTTCCAGCTGTAAAAACGGTAGGCTTTTTTAACCAGTGTCTCCTTTAATCTTCCCCAAGCAGGAATTTTATCGAGAGGAAAAATATGATATATTCCTAAATTTTGAAGATAGGTTGTGATATCAATTAATTTGAATGGAATATCTAATTCATGTACAAGCTGTAAAGCATCTTCCAAATGTTCTTTTTTTGAATCTTTATCAGGCATGATCAATGCCAAAATTTTTGCAGTACCGAGTGCTCTCTTGCACAATAAAGCAACCACTGCTGAATCCAGGCCACCACTTAATCCTATAACAATTCCTTCTCTTTCAAACTTTTCAGTATATTCCCTGATAAATATTTCTAAATTATGCGATACTACCTCGGGATCAATATTTAGGCTCTCTCTCAATTCTTCCAGAAGTATATTACTCATATACCATACATTTTCCCATAGATACTCTTTGTGAATATCTATAATTTATTAATACAATACTTATAACTTTTTTATTACTACTATTCTATGAATTCTTTCTAAATCCTTTTTATTAAAATAAAATCTCCTTCCTTATTGAATAAAGAGGATTTATTTAAAGATTTATTCAGTAGAATTGTTATTTTTTAAAGAAAAAATAAAAAAACATTTTTTGACTTTTAGAATACATTTCAGTAAAATATGATTGTATTAAAATAAAAACTGAATAAGAATTAGTTTCGATTCTCCGAGTCTAAGGCGGAAACAGCTATGACCAGGGAACGTTAGGGTGTATTTGGAAACATATATGCCTCCCATTATGGAAAGAAATTAATTTAAATGTATTTATATTTAAAAGGAATTTCCCTATGGGATGTTCCTTTTTTTATTTCATTAAAAAATTTATGGCTAAGAAGAAGGTGATAAATACTCAAGATTTTTTGAATTAAAGTAATTAAAGAAGTAAAAAAACCACAAAGATGTGAACAAACTTAAATCATGAAAGGACTTAAAAAATGCTAAATAATAAATTTAAGAAAATTGCTCTAATTCTGCTAGTTTTATCGAGTGTATTTCTTTTTAATTTCTCCGGATTCGGAGAAGAAAATTTACAGGGTGAATTGATCATTTATCATGCGGGAAGTTTAACCGTTCCAGTAGCTAATTTATCCAAAGAATTTAAAGTTTTATTTCCCGAAATAGATATTAAAACAACCGCCGGAGGAAGTCGAAAAATTGCCCGACTTGTTGCAGAAACCGGACAAAAAGCAGATATTTTAATGTCTGCAGATTATGCAGTTATCGATAACCTGTTAATTCCAGACTATGCTGATTGGAATATTTTATTTGCTGAAAACTCCATGGTTATCATGTATACTGATAAGAGCCGATATGCTGATATAATAAATTCAGATAATTGGTATAATATCCTATTAAAGGATGGAGTAGAGTATGGACATAGTGAACCCAATGCAGATCCCTGTGGTTATCGTGCTGTTTTACTTTTCCAGTTAGCTGAAAATTTTTATCAAGAAAAGGCGTTAAATCAAAAACTTTTAGAAAACTGTCCGGAAAAAAATATCCGCCCCAAATCAGTGGAACTTATATCTCTTCTTGAAACTGGAGTATTGGATTATGCCTTTGAATATGAATCAGTTGCCCTTCAGCACCAGCTTATGGATGAAAAATTTAAATATATTAAATTACCAAAAGCAATTGATTTAAGTTCATTAGAATTTATTGATGAATACGCAAAAGCAACCGTAGAACTTTCCGGAGCAGAACCGGGAGAGACTATTACCACAAAAGGACAGCCGATTGTTTACGGAATTACCATGCCGCTTAATGGAGAAAACAAAGAAAATGCTTTAGGTTTTCTAGAATTTTTATTTGATGAAAATCGGGGATTGAAAATCATCCAAGATTCCGGCCAACCTATCCATGACGTAGAAGTGATTACCGGGATTGATAAGCTGCCCTCTGAAATTCAGAATTTTTTAAAATAAATTATGTTTTATGTTTTAAATCGATAAATAAAAAACGATAAAGGATAATGTGAAAATCAACACATTATCCTTTATCAAGATATTCTATATACTTAACAAAGATATTTTTATTCTATTTTAAGATCCAGGAGAATAAATGTTTCATTCGAGAGCAGAAATCATCTATATCATTGCTGCCGTAACAGGTTTCATTATATTATTTTTTAATGTATTTCCCATTATCAATACATTTTATTGGACTGATTCGGAAACTCTGATTGAAACACTTTTAGATAAAGAGGTGCTGGCAAGCATTTGGTTAAGCATAAAATGTGCTTCCATCGCAACTCTTATTGCTTTTCTATTAGGAATTCCATTAGCTTATTATTTAGCAAGACACGAATTTCGATTAAAAACTTTTATTGAAAGCTTGATTGATATACCTATGGTTATTCCCCATACAGTTGCAGGCATTTGCCTGTTGACAGTATTAAGTCCTCGAAGCATGATCGGACAGTTCCTGGAACAAAACCACATTGAAACCCTGGGAACTGAAGCCGGTATTATTATCGCCATGTTATTTGTTAGCATGCCCTTATTAATCGATTCAGCAAAAAACGCATTTAAAGGGGTGTCTCCCAGAATAGAAAATGTTTCCCGCAGCCTTGGTGCAAATCAAGTTCAAACATTTTTTGGTATTACCTTTGTCCTCTCCTGGAGAGGGGTTCTAAGCGGAATGATTATCACATGGGCTAGGGCAATCAGTGAATTTGGAGCAGTTATTATTTTAGCTTACCATCCCATGATTGCACCTACTCTTATTTACGAACGTTTTACAACCTATGGTATGAAATACGCCATTCCGGCAAACATTATTTTGATCGTTATCAGTATCATCATCTTTATCGTGCTACGGTTAGTCTCCCTGGGAGGAAAAGAAAAATATGATTCGCATTCATAATCTAAATATAAAATTAGGTATGTTTGAAATAAAAAATGTCAATTTACAGATAGCAAAAGGCGAATTTTTAGTAATACTAGGGCCTTCCGCTGCCGGTAAAAGCGTTATTCTTGAATCAATTGCCGGACTTGTACCAATTCAGAAAGGTAAAATTGTGGTTAATGGCAGAGACATCACCCATTTAAAGCCAGAGAAAAGGAATATATCTATTTGTTATCAGGATTATAATCTTTTTCCGCACATGAAGGTGCGGGACAATATTCGCTATGGTTTGAGATTCAAAGAAAACAAATATAATAAAAAATACAATAAAAATTTTAAAACCCTGATAAATCTTTTAGAATTAGAGAGTATTTTAGACCGTTTACCTTTAAACTTGAGCGGGGGAGAACAACAGCGGGTATCTTTAGCCAGAGGCCTTATTGGAAATCCGGATGTGTTACTTTTAGATGAACCCATCTCTTCCCTGGATCCTAATATTAAAGAAACTATTCAGGAAGAATTAAAAAATATTCATCAGACCATGCATACAACTATTATCATGGTTACACATGATTTTACAGAAGCAAATTATTTGGCAGACAAAGTTACTCTTGTACACCAGGGACGTGTCGTTCAACAAGGATCTATTGAAGATATCTTTCAGAGACCAAAATCAATCTTTGCTGCCCAATTTACCGGGGTAAAGAACCTTTTTTGGGTGAGCAAAGATAAAGAGTTAGAATCGTATGAAATAGAAAAACCGGTAACTATAGGGATTCGACCGGAAAATATCTATATTCGCCACCATTCCCTAAAAACACATTATCAATACGAGGGGAATATCAAAAGCTTCAAAAATAACGGATTATACATGGAAATCGAATTAAGTGCTAAAGATAAAAAAAGAAATTACATTTCTTATTTAACGCTTAACCGCTTTTTTGAATTAAAACTGAAAAAAGGAATGCC
>CBFCZX010000053.1:0-9289 GCA_965602765.1 uncultured Atribacterota bacterium
GACCTGATGGTAAAAAGAGAAACCTATGCTGACCTGGTGAAAAATGATATAATGCCGGAATGGTTTAATCAAAAATAATAAAGGTGAATATTATGAGAATAATTGTAAAATTTGGTGGAACCAGTGTTCAAAACCCAGAAAGAGTTAAAAAGGCTGCGATGTCCATCATTCAACAAGTAAAAAAGGGATACGAAACAGTCGTAGTCGTTTCAGCTATGGGAAATACTACCAATACCTTAACTTCTTTGTTAAAAGATTCTACAAAAGAAAAGATCGAAGACAAAGACTATGCAGACTTTGTATCTATGGGAGAACGCATCAGTGCAAGGATTTTATCAGCAACGATTAAATCCATGGGATTTTCTTCACAGTATTTTGATCCTGCTGACGAGAAATTTCCTATTATTACTGATAATAATTTTAATGATGCCAAGATTCTTCCTGAAGAAAGTAAAGAAAAATGTCAAAATTACCTTATACCCCTACTCAGGAAGGGAATAATTCCTATCATCTGTGGTTTTCTTGGAAGAAATCATGAAGATGGAAATATTACTACTTTAGGACGGGGTGGAAGTGATATTACTGCATTTGCACTTGGAAATTTTTTGGATGCCGACGAAGTTGTTATCGTTACCGATGCTGCAGGTGTTTTAAGTGCTGATCCTCGTATCATTGAAAAACCGGTTACTTTAAAAAAGATTAGTGTAGAAGAAATGGGTATATTGGCCGAGGGAGGTGCAAAAGTATTGCATCCAAGGGCATTAAAATACAAAACCGATAAGATGAAAGCAAAGATTATTCATTTTCAAAACGGCAATTTAGATGAAGCTGGCACGGAAATCATTGGTGCATTCAAGAGTAAACTGATTCTTTCTGAAAAAAAGCTAACCATGTTAACTATTTTGGGAATCGATATTTTTAATACTCCCGGTATATTGAAGAAAATCATTTCACCAATTTCAGAAGAAGGTATAAGCCTTTATGGTATATCTATCGGAACACAGCACGTAGGATTATATATTCTTGAAAAATATTCTCAAAAATCATATGATTTAATACATCCCATCATTATTGGAAATAAAAATCTAAAATCAGTTACTTTGAAAAAAGAAATAGCTTTAATTATTGCAAGAAGCAGAGATTTTATCGAAACTCCCGGAATCATCGAAAGGATTACTCGGCCACTGGCAGAAAATAGCATTAACATTATTGAGATGTCTACAATAAAGACAGACATTCTTATTTTTCTTGATTGGAAAGACAGAGAATTTGCATACAGCATAATCAATAAATCATTAGGCGAAAGTGGAATTGTAGTAACTTAATTAATTTAATTGGTCTATTAGTTAATTAGTGAATTAAAACAAGTAAAATACTTTTTCAGTAATAACTATTCACTATTCTCTAACGACTACAAAAAAAGAGGAGGAATAAAAAATGTTTAAAGGATCTTTGGTCGCAATGGTAACCCCATTTACAGAAAGTGGGAAAGTGGATGAAAAAGGTATCAATGAGTTGGTTGAATTTCATATAAAAAATGGTACTGACGGAATTGTCCCTTGCGGGACTACGGGTGAATCGCCTACCCTATCCCATGATGAACATAAAAGTGTTATCAAAATTACTATTAATGCTGTTGCCGGAAGAGTCCCGGTCATTGCAGGTACAGGATCTAATAGTACCCGGGAAGCAATGGATTTAACATCATATGCAAAAGAGGCCGGTGCAGACGGAGCACTTATCGTAGTCCCTTATTATAACAAACCAACACAAAAAGGTTTGTATATGCATTACAAGGAAATTGCTGAAAATATTGATATTCCAATTGTTGTTTACAATGTTCCATCACGAACCGGTGTTAATTTATTACCTGAAACTCTGGCAGAATTAGCAGAATTAAAAAATATTGCAGCTGTTAAAGAAGCAAGTGGAAATTTAGAACAGATGACACGAATTGTTGAATTATGTGGAGATAAAATCACACTTCTCTCCGGAGATGATAAATTATTGCTTCCCGTTCTATCTATCGGCGGAAAAGGAGTTATTTCGGTAGTTGCAAATATCATTCCTGCAGATGTTGCTAACATGATCCATCAATTTGAGCAGGGAAACTATCAAATTGCACAGAAACTTTTTATATCGAAAATATATCCTTTAAGCAGTGCTATGTTTTATGAGACTAATCCGATACCCGTAAAGACCAGCGTTCGATTAATGGGACTACCTGCGGGTAATTTGCGCTTACCCTTAGCACCTATGAGCGAAAACAATTTAGCCAAACTGAAAGCCGATTTAGTGAAATTTGATTTATTGGAGGCATAAAATGACAAAAGTGATAATTTGTGGCGGCTGCGGGAGAATGGCTTCAAAAGTTGCCCGATTGGTTTTCCAAAATGACCAAATGGAATTGTCGGGTATCATCGAATCTCCCGCCCATCCTGATATCGGAAAAGATTGGGGCGTAATTAAGGGGATCGGAAAGACAGGTGTTATCATCAACAGCAAATTGGAAGATATTATTCAAAAAGCAGATCAAGTTGTTGAATTCACCAATCCGAAAGTTTCCCTTCAACACTTAAAAATCGTTTCCGATTTCAAAAAGGCTATGATTATAGGTACTACTGGTTTTTCAGCCGAAGAAACCGAAGAAATGAAACGAATATCACTAAATATACCTTGTCTTTTTTCTCCTAACATGTCTCTTGGTGTTAATCTTCTCTTTAAATTCGCCGCTGATATTGCGATGTCATTAGGAGATGGATATGACATCGAAATTATTGAATCCCACCACCGTTTCAAAAAAGATGCTCCCAGTGGTACAGCAAAAAAAATTGCCAGGGAGATTGCCAGGGCAAAAAATATTAATTTAGACGATGTTGCAATTTACGGAAGAGAAGGCATGATTGGTGAAAGAAAAAAAGGCGAAATTGCCATCCATTCTATCCGTGGAGGGGATATTACCGGGGAGCATACAGTCATATATACTGCCCTGGGAGAAAGGGTAGAATTAACCCATAGAGCACACAGCCGTGAAACTTTTGCCCAGGGGACGATTCAGGCAATTAAATTTATGGTGGATAAACCAGCAGGTTTTTATGAAATGAAGGATGTCTTAAAACTCTGAACTCATTTTATTTGATGTAATTAGGAATAGTAGTGCATAAGCAGAATATCCCCTTAATTATGTAAATATCAATAAAAATGCATAGAGACTCTTCAAAATTTGACATTAATAGTAAGAGTTTATAGAAGAGTCTCTTTGTTATTTTTCTTTAATTTATTTACATATGAATTTAGAGATTATCGCTTTAATTAATGATATAATCTTTAACAAAAGATTTTTCAATATAAAAAATTATAAAATATAGAAAGAAAATATTATGAAAATAAAATTTACAAAAATGCATGGATTAGGAAATGATTTTATCTTAATGGACAACTTAAATGAAGAAATTGGTAATCATTTAAATCTCCCTGATATATCAAAGAAGCTTTGTAACCGACATTTCGGAATAGGAGCAGACGGATTGATACTCATTTTACCTTCGGAAAAAGCAGACTTTCGAATGAGAATCTACAACTCAGACGGCTCCGAAGCGCAAATGTGTGGAAATGGTATCAGATGTTTTGCGAAATATGTCTACGAAAATCAACTGATTTCCAAAAAAAAATTTGCTGTTGAAACCCTGGCAGGGATTATCACACCTGAATTAGTCTTTATGAATGAGACAATTACCGGAATTAAAGTCAATATGGGTATTCCAAAACTTATGAAGAATGAGATTCCCA
Organism: uncultured Atribacterota bacterium; assembly: GCA_965602765.1. Classification (GTDB taxonomy): domain Bacteria; phylum Atribacterota; class Phoenicimicrobiia; order Phoenicimicrobiales; family Phoenicimicrobiaceae; genus JAYEGH01. Next base: position 3,790 of record CBFCZX010000053.1, read on the forward strand.
TAAAAGGAAAGGATAATCTTCCCGTTATCAATGAAACTCTGGAAATCAATCCTGAGCAAAATGTAAAGATAACCTGTGTTTCCATGGGGAATCCTCATTGTGTCATATTTGTTGATGATGTCAATTTGGTACCGATAAATGAAATTGGACCACAGATTGAACATCACCCAACCTTTCCGGAAAAAACCAATGTAGAATTTATTCAAATCTTAAATAAAAAAGAATTGAATTTTAGAGTTTGGGAAAGAGGTGTCGGAGAAACTTTGGCTTGTGGAACCGGAGCCTGTGCTGCATTAGTAGCGGGTGTTTTAAATAAGAAAATTAAAAATCAGGCAGTAATTCATCTAAGGGGCGGAGATTTGGATATTGAGTTGATAAAGAACGGACCTGTTTTTATGTCAGGACCGGCGGAGTTCGTGTTTCAAGGAGAAATGGAAATTAATGAACCAATTAACTGATTTATCAGTAAGTTAATTCATTAATTGATAAATTAATGTTAATCTGCAAATTACAGAATTTCTTACTTTTCTTGGAGTAATATATAATCAATTATTTATAGTATAAATTGAATTTAAATTTACCTGCTAATGTTGAGTCATTTAAAAATAGCGCCTCACCTATTTGTTGTTTTCAATTCGCGTAATTTAACAAAAAGTATATGAAAAATAACGAAATTGGAATTTGAAAAGTATCATCGTATAATAGTAAAATTAATAAAACAATTTTAAGAGAAAGGAATATCTATAATGAAAATCGCACAAAGAATAAAAAGTGTTCCTCCTTATCTATTTGCAGAAATTGATAAGAAAAAAGCGGAAGCTATCAAAAAAGGGGTAGATATTATTAATTTGGGTATCGGAGATCCCGACCAACCTACTCCGAATAATATAATAAATAAACTAAAAGAGAGTGTTTCTGATCCAAAAACTCATGATTACCCACCTTATGCGGGAACAGAAGAATTTAGAAATGCTGTAGCTTTATGGTATAAAAATAGATTTAGTGTAAATTTAGATGCAGATAAAGAAGTCATGGCTCTTATTGGTTCAAAAGAAGGAATTGCCCATATCTTCCTTGCGTTTATTGATCCAGGTGATTTCAGTCTTATTCCTGACCCTGCTTATCCGGTTTATAAAACAGGAACTCTCTTTGCTGATGGTTTTCCCTATATCATGCCTTTATTAGAAAAAAATGGCTTTTTACCTGACCTGGATGAAATTGATGAAGAAATTGCCAGAAAAGCAAAATTAATGTTCATCAATTATCCAAATAATCCGACAGGGGCTATAGCTGATAAATCTTTCTTTGAAAAAGTAGTTAGATTTGCAAAAAAATATGACATCCTGGTCTGTCATGATTTTGCTTATTCGGAAATGAGCTATGACGCTTACAAGGCAAACAGTTTTTTAGAGGTGGATGGAGCCAAAGATGTAGGATTGGAATTTCACTCTTTGTCTAAAACTTATAATATGACCGGTTGGCGTTTAGGATTTGCAGTCGGCAATGTAGAAGCGATTTCCGCCTTATCAATCATAAAGACAAACATTGATTCCGGAGTTTTTAAAGCGATTCAAAGAGCTGGAGTAGAAGCCTTGACAGGACCCCAGGATAATATACAAAAAATGAATGAAATTTATACAGGAAGACGAAATATTGTTATTAATGGATTAAATAATTTAGGATGGAATGTGCAGCCGATTAAAGCTACTTTTTACATCTGGATCCCAACATTGAATAAAATGAGTTCCCTGGAGTTTGCGAATCTTTTACTGGAAAAAGCAGGCATCATCGTAACCCCCGGCATTGGTTACGGAGAATATGGTGAAGGTTATGTGAGGATTGCGTTAACCGTGGGAGAAAAAAGACTGCAAGAAGCCATGGCAAGACTAAAAAGCTTAAAACTATAAGTAACATCAGTAAAAAACTCACCACCCGTTTTTATCTGCCTGATAGGCGGGTGATGAGTCAATCATATTTCTCTTGTCTCTCTTATATTTATTTCATAAATATTTTCTCATCTGTCAGCCAATTTATACTTAAGTCAATTGATTTTACTCATGATATTATTGCTTTTCCAATGTAATGCATATTCCATACCAATTTCGAGTGTACCAATTCCCATAATGGCTTTTCTATAATGTCCTTCTAAACCTCAACAAATAAATCGGCTATTTTTTTGTAAGAAGATATAGATATAATTTTGCAAGACGTTAAAAGCCTCTTCTACTTACCATCAATCAGTTTAGATATTTTTTATTAGATAAATTATTATTTTCAAACATCTATTTTAAGCGTAAAATAAATCCATATTTTTTAAATCTTAGTATCCGCCATATTTTTTCATATAGGAAATTAATCCTCCGCTTTTTAAAATCTTTATTAATTGCTGAGGATATTTTTCAAATGATATTTCCCTCTCCGGGTGGGTTAGAGCAATAAAACCGTCTTGAAGATTTATCTTTATAGAATTGGCGTGTTTGGTTTTTTTTATTATGTCTGAACATTTTACAACTGGTAAGCCTATATTGATTGCATTACGATAAAAAATACGTCCAAAAGATTCTGCTACAATTGCTTTAATCCCTGCATGCAAAAGAGACCTGGGGGCATGTTCTCTACTGGAACCGCAACCAAAATTTTTACCTGCTACTAGTATCCAGTCTTCTCCGGCAATCTGTTGATAAAAATCCGGAACAAGATCTTCCATGGCATGAGCAGCAATTTCATCCGGCAAAGTCAAATAAAGATATCTTCCCGGATAAATCTGGTCGGTATCAATATCATTACCGACTTTAAATACTTTTCCTTCAATTATAGGTTTAAACATAGGGTATATTCCTTTTTTTAAGATATTTGCTCTAACTTAATTCTATAAAAATTTTCGAGGGTCAGTTATAATTCCGTGTATCGATGATGCAGCTGCAGTCGCCGGAGAAGATAAGAATATTTTCGCTTCTTTACTTCCCATCCTTCCTGGAAAGTTTCTGCTGGAAGCAGATATACATGATTCTCCGGAAGACAATACCCCTCCGTGTGCACCCAGGCAGGCACCACAGGAAGGTGTTGCCAAGGTAGCACCTGCATTTAATAAAATTTGGATATATCCCAATTCAATACACTTTTGTAATATGTTATGAGATGTGGGAACAATGAGCAATCTAACAGAAGAAGATATTTTTCTACCTTTCAAAATTTGAGCTGCAATTTTTATATCATTTATTCTTCCACCGGTACAGGTCCCGATTAAAGCTTGTTGAATTGCTATTCCTTTTGCTTTTGAAATCGGTACCCCATTGTCCACACGATGGGGAAGTGCAATCTGAGGTTCGAGGTTTGATATATCGAAATTGTAAACAGATTCATAGTCTCCGCTGTTTTTATCATCTCTCTGCTTTATTATTTTATATTCTTTATATTTTTTGGGATTGACTTCTAAAAGATATTCCAAGACTTTTTCATCCGGTTGAATGTAAGTTGCTTTTGCACCCATTTCTACTGACATGTTACAAAGAACCATCCGTTCATCCAACGACATTTCCTTGACAGTTTCTCCAGAAAACTCTATCGCTTTATACAGTGCTACATCTGTTCCCAATTTAGAAATAATATGTAGGATAACATCTTTGGCCATAATCCCTTTTTCTATTTTTCCCTGTATATTAATTTTTATGATTTCCGGAACTCTAATCCATATTTTTCCAGTCAGTATGACTGCTGCCATATCGGTTGCACCAATGCCAGTGGAAAAAGCAGCTAAAGCGCCATGTGTCGTAGTATGGGAATCCGTAGCAACCAGGATCATACCAGGCCATACCAAACCTGACTCCGGCATCACTTGATGACAAACTCCCCGGTTGATATCAAAAAAATTCTTTATTCCTTGTTCTGTTGCAAAATCTCGCATTTTTCGCTGGTTTTCTGCGGCCTTAATGCTAGGCGCGGGAGCATAGTGATCCATGACAAAGGTAATTTTTTTTGGATCCCATACCCTTTCTCCCCCCATCTCTTTGAAAGATAGGAGTACCTGTAGATATAAATCATTGATTTCGGCTAAATCTACATCCACGACAACAAATTCACCGGGAGCAACTTGGCTCCTTTTGGAAGCTCGTGATATTATTTGATAAATTGGGTGCATATAAAAGTTTCCTTTATTTAAAATAATTTAGTGTTTTTAGAAATATTTCCAATATTATATTTGAACTTTTTTAATTAAGCAAATATAGTTTTCTACCATAAAAATATGAATAAGATTTCTTTTTTTTATACTTTTTTAATTTTACTTAAAATTTTCCTTTATAATTTGGCAGAGTAGAACCTCCGTATGGCATAACTAAAACTTTTGCATTTTCTCCTTTTACTTTAATGGCTTCAGAGAAAGCTTCTTCCAAAGAATTAAAATTCTTAATAAATAATTTTGACTTAACCTCGTCTGACAGGTTGGAAACCAGATAGATATCACTGTCCAAATGGATTTTTGCAACTCGAGATGCTTTATGACGTCCCAAAATAAAATTCTTTTTTAGTTCTTCTATTAATTCCTGCGGTGATAACTTTCCATTTAAGGCCTGGGCAAATTTACCTTCTCCTAATCCATCTCTACATTCTCCGGCAACGATAATAATTCCGCCTTTTTTCACAGCTGAACTCGCATTTTCCATTGCTTTATGGGTTTGATATAAATCAATATCTTTAGGAAAACCGCCGGGAGACGTAATAACAATATCTGCCAAGGCATTTATTCCTACCCGAAACATATCATTGACATATTTTATCCCTTCTCTATGAGCTTTGGTAATTTCTCCAGCTACTACTTTGACTACTTTTTTATGGCTATTCAAGACAGCATTGACCATAAAATCAATGCCTACCATTTCACCAATTTCTTCAATTTCTTCTCTAACAGGATTTCCTTTAGTCTTACCGGATTTTGCACCAGGTTCGAGAAAATGTTTATGATTGTTGGCAATCGTACTTCTACTACAAACTCCCGGAGCAATGGCTTTTGCACCACCGCTAAAACCTGCAAAATAATGAAACTCCAAATTACCGGTAACAATGACAAAATCAGCATCCAGTATTTTTTTAAAAATAAAAACCCGGTTACCCCTTTTGGTTGTCCCGATTTCTACACAATCATCTATCTCATGGTCTATGCATTTTATCTGATTATAAACTTCTTCTCCCACAAGCTTCTTCTTTTCTTCTTCACTTTGTTTTCGATGCACTCCTAAACCAAAGACAATCGTAATTTGATTATTACTTACTCCTGCTTCCTTTAATTCTTCAAGGATGGGAGGTAATAAGATGGAGGAAGGGGAAGGACGGCTAACATCACTGGCCAAGATAATAATTTTATCTTGAAATGAAACCAATTCTTTTATTTTTTTGCTACCGGTAGGGTTGGCTAAAGCTTTTCTGACCTCATTTATAGGATTTTCTATTTCTTTAATATCTTGGGGACTCAAAGTTCCCAGATAATTTTCATCCGGTATATCCA
>CBFCZX010000054.1:0-9274 GCA_965602765.1 uncultured Atribacterota bacterium
AGTTCTTGTGTTGTTTTAAGAGCATCTTCTGCTTTGGTTTTCTCTTCGGTTAATACGGAAAGTGCTTCCTGATAATTTTGTTTTTCTGCATTAATCTGCACTGTTAATTGACTTTCTAATTCATTGATTTTGTTCGAATAGTCTTTCAAGGTAGACGCAAGCTCTTCTTTCTCAATATCTCTCAATTGAAGCATTTCTTTTATTTCAATTAATTGTGCTTCCAGTTTGGTCTTTTCTTCGGTTAATACAGACAATTTACTTTCGTAATTTTTTTCAATCGCAATTTTCTCCTGTTCTAAATTAGCTTTTAAATCTTCAACCGCTACCTCTTTTTCCTTAATGGTCTCTTTTAATTCTACAATAAGTTCATCTTTTGAGAGAACGATTTTATCAACTTCTTCTTTCTGCACATTCAATTCTGTAATTGTAGCTTCACGTTCAGTTAATGATGCTTCAAGATTGGATTTTTCTTCGGTCAATACGGATAATTTGCCACTGTACTCCTCTTCTAAATCACCCTTTTCTTTTTCCAGTGACAGTTTTAATTCATCAATCTGTGATTCTTTCTCTTCAATGGTTGCCTTTAGCTCAGATATAAATTCTTCGACCGATTCCAATTCCAATCTTTTCCCTTCAAGCTCATTTCTAACCAGATTTGCCTGATTATAGGTATAAATAGCAAATCCACCGATAATCAATAAAATAATTATCAAAATAATTCCCAGATTTTTTGACATTTTTTACCTCCACTTTGTATCTTCTTCATAATATATTATATTTATTCGATAAAAGTTTAACAAATCCTTTTTTTATATAAAAAAAATACCATTTTTTTTAAATATTTTTTGTTTATTTTTAATAAAGAACAACTTGCCTCTATAATTTATTTTACATATAAAAAAATTGGTTAAACATGGCTTGAAAATAATAAAGCAGCAGCTCCTAATGTTCCTGCAAAATCTCCCAATTCTCCAGTAACAATTTTAAGAAACTGGTAATTTGAACTTAAGGTTCTTTTTTTAATCACTTTTTTGAGGGGCATCATTAAATTTTCCCCTTCTTTGGATATTCCACCTGTCAGAATAATCATTTCAGGATTTAGCAAGTTAGCAATATTTGCCATTGCAATTCCCAGATAAGTTATAGCATCTTCGACAATGTTTTTGGTTAGATCATCTCCCATTCGAGCAGTTTCGAAAATCGATTTCAGACTGACTGATTCATTCAGATAGTCATCGATATTGGTAAAAAATTGACTTGTGATTCCCTTTTTAATTTTATCTTTTATTCGATTTCTAATACCTGTAGCAGAAGAATAAGCTTCCAAGCATCCCCGGTTTCCGCAATTACAAAGAGGCCCATCTTTATTAACCGTCATATGCCCAAACTCTGCTGAAACAAAATTATTACCATGATAAATTTTTCCGTCAATAATGATACCGCCTCCTATTCCAGTTCCGAGGGTAAAACAGACTAAATTATTAATGCCTTTTCCTGCTCCAAAACACCTTTCTCCCCAGGCTGCAGCATTTGCATCATTTTCTAGTACAACTTTCATATTAAATTTATCTTTCAAAATTTTCTTTAAATAAACCTCTTTCCATCCAGGTAAGTTCGGAGCAAAATGAATTATACCTTTTTTTACGTCAAGAGGGCCGGGTGCTCCCACACCAATGCCTATTAAATGACCTGAAGAAACGGATTGGGCTATCAGTTTCTGAATTAAATCTAAGAGCTTCTTTATAGCAATTTCTTTTCCTCTTTTTACCTGGCTTCGACATTTTAACTGATTAATGATGACACCCTTTGCATCGACAAGAATTCCACGTATGTTTGTTCCGCCAAGATCAACTCCAATTGCTATATCCATTGTCATTTTATATCTACACCTCAATATCGCATTCTGATTTTATAGAGACTTTTTTATATTTTATCACCATTTCTGATTTATTAGTATTTTTTATAATATTCCTTTAAATCTATCTTGAATAATGATGGATTTATAAACTTTATAAAAGATACGATTTTAAATTTTTTTTATATATATACAACTGATTTCTTTACGTTTCATGCAAGGTTTGGATATTGCTTTTAACCTGAAACACTCTTTAGCCACATGACCTGATAAGGATTTAGACTAATCTTATTAATATTTATTGTTTTTTTATGAACAATATCAAAATAATGCTTCCCGGCAGGAAGGAAATCTTTTGAGGCAAGATAAAGGCATTGCTGATCACCAGTAACATTTAGAAGTACTAGAATTTTTTCTTTACCATCAGGAGAAATCCTCAAAAGTGAAAATATTTCTTTCTTTGTAAACAATACTCTCTGTTTTCCGCTGGGATGAAAAGCAATTTCAGATTTTCTTATATTTATTAGCCGAATATATTCTCTAAAGATTTTAGACTCTTTGATGTTTTTCTTAGATAATAATTCGTCTAATCTTTGAAATGATATTTTTTTACGGTTAATCGCTCTGCACTGACCTGTTTTAACCACACCATCCAAATCGTTTTCCGTACCCAGTAAACTATGAATATAGATTCCCGGTATCCCTTTCAAGGATAAAATAATTGCCTGGGAGGCAATGAATTTCCTGATGTTTAATTCAAGGCTTGCTTTAAAATCTGCTATTGCACTATAATAAGTGATATTTAATTCGTAAGGTTTTTTTGTTCCATTTTTTGCAATTTTGTAAGAGACATATCCTCCTCTTTGAATGATATTTTTTATAACATTCTTAATTTCTCGCTCTGTCAGAATATCTTTGACCGGCACTACTCCAATCCCGTCATGTGTAGCCAAAACATTGAATAAAGCAGTTCTTTTTGACATATCACCTATACTGAAAGCATATTTCAAAAGCTGCAAAGCATTGCCTGTATAAAAAGTATGTAGAACCAAAAAAGGTATAGCAAAATTGTATATCAATTGCGCTTCATTGTAGCCATCCCCGAAGTATCTAAAGTTTTTCTTAAATGGTACATTTGTCTCTGTAACCAATAAAACATCCGGAAAAATTTCATCCATAATAGCCCTGATTAACTGAATAATGATATGTACTTTTTTTAGATTAATACAGCTTGAATTCAATTTTTTCCAGATATGTCCAATAGCATCCAGACGAATTATCCTAGCTTTCTTACTACAATAAAATAATATAATATCAATCATGCCAAGCAATACTTTTTCATTGGCAAAATTAAGGTCTATTTGGTCTTCACTGAATGTAGTCCAAAGATATATTTCTTTATCTTTTTTTGTGAATTTTGTAAATAAAGGATGAGTTCTTGCTCTGGTGACAGAAGATATATCAGGCTTTTTCTCAAAACTGATAAAATAATTGTCATAATTCGGATTTCCCTCAAGAAATTCTTTAAACCATTTATTCTTAGAAGAAATATGATTTATAACCAGATCAAACATCAAATTACTCTTTTTGCAAATATCATCAATATTTTCCCATGTTCCTAAAAAAGGATTTACTTCTTTATAATCAACAACCGAAAAACCGTCATCGGAAGAATAAGGATAAAATGGTAATAAATGAATAATATTGATTGTTTTATAAAGATATTTACTTATAAAATCTTGTAATGACTTTAGCGGATTTCTATTTGATGAAAAGATGCTATCGCCGTAAGTGATAAGAATCATATCTTTTTCATCTAAAAATTTATGTCCACTATCATGGGAAGAAATGTTTTCTTTGTATTTTTCCAGTAATTCCTTGATTTCATTGATAAGCAGGGTGCTTTTTCTTTTTCCGTAAAGTAAAATTATTTTTTCCTCAATGTTTTGAAAATATTTTTTCGTCATAGCCATGTTCAGCCTCTTTTTCTCCCAAAATCCTTCTCTGAATTTTATATCCTTTTTATCTAACATTCTAAAAAATAAAAAGTATAATTTATATACCGGTATTTGTTTACATTATCGATCTCAAATAATTTTTTAATGCATGCATGGAATAATGTTTTACTCCAAGACTATAATTAAATTCGGTTACTTTTTTTCGGTAGGAAAAATCCGTTAGCATTCTCAAGGATTCTTCTGCTGCTTTTTTTATAGTAGATGGATCTATATAATACAAACCCCGAATGTCCCTCCCTTTTATTTTACTACCAAGTGAAATAACTTTAAAACCTTTCTGCTTAATATCCTCCGTAAAGACCTTGTATTCATATATCACAATCGGGAGTTTGGCATTTATCGCTTCTAGAAACTGATTTCCCCATCCTTCATAAAAGCTTGGATAAGTCACCAAATCAGCTAAAAGATAAGTATCCCATAAAGAGTAAGATTTACTATGGTTTTGTATTTTTCTATTTCTATCTATAATATCGCTAATAAACAAAACATCAATGCCTTCTTTTTTTATCTTTTCTCTTAATGATTTAAAATATTCTAAATTTTCAATTAAATTTGGAAAGACCAAAACTACTCTGCTCTTTTCATTAATATTTCTTTTTTTATAAAATCCTCTTCGTTTTATTAGTATTAAATTTTGCGGTTTGGACAATTCCTTTACTAAATCAATCGCTAATCCAATTCCCTTTCTGGGAATAATTCGTGTGGCTTGCAGTACAACGATATCATTAGAACGGAGACCAATTTTTTCTTTTAAATCAAAATTATAATCATCCATTTTCCAATTTGACGCTTCAAAATCAAAAATATTAGGAATAACCTGAGATTGAATTTTTCTTCTTCTTTTTAATTCATTCCGAGCGATACTATTGATAGCAACATGATTTATTAAACGATTATCAGGAGGAAAATAGGTGGATAATAGCTGTTTTACTGAACTACAAGTAGGATTACCATAATAATGCCTTTCCCAAAAAAAATCATGGTGATGGGCAATGGTTTTTATTTTGTGTAATTTGATTACCTTGTAAATAGCAATAGCTGCCGGAATATTCAAAGGCAATGCCCAGATATTTTCAACAACTAAGATATCTATTTCATATTTTTTGAAAAAGGAACTCATTCGATCTTCAATAAATTCGGCAATTTTATTTATTTCACTGGAAAATTCCTCTTCAGAAGCAAAATCTTTAAATGAGTAAAAAGCATTTTTATAGATTATCCTTATTAAGGAACAACCTAAATATAATTCAGGTATAATAGTAGCATTAATTCCAGGTGCTTCTCCGGCAATTAAAAAAACTCTATGTCCCATTTCTTCAAGTGCTTTTTTCCATTTATCTATCTCTAGCGAAACACCATCCGTTAATCCAACTCTAAAATGGCAGAAGGCGATATTACTCATTCGAAATCCTTATCCTTTAACTCCACCGGCAACCAGACCTTTTTCGAGATATTTTTCGAAACTTAAAAATAAAACCACTATGGGAAGTGTAATGATGACTGAAGCAGCCATGACTAAATCCCAAGAAGTATGATAAGAACTGTAAAGTCTCACCAAACCCAGTGGCATGGTAAATTTCTTTGAATCGTACAAAAAAACAAGTGCGTATAAAAACTCATTCCAGGCAATCATAAAAGTATATATACCTACTGAAGCCATAGCCGGTACAGAAAGAGGCAAAGTAATTCTAGTGATTACTTCCAATCGATTGCATCCATCCACCAATCCTGCTTCTTCTATCTCGGCAGGAACAGTTCTGAAATATGCTGCCAACATATACATGGAAACTGGTAAGGTCTGTGCCAAATAAGTGAGAATCAATCCATTTAAATTATCTACAAATCCAAAATTTGCCAACATGGCAAATAGAGGAATAATCAGTAAAATTCCGGGGAACATATAGACCAAGAGAATGGATCTCATCAATAATGCTTTTCCCCTGAATTTTAAGCGGGCAATCGCGTATGCTCCTAAACAGGCCAACATTAAATTTAATAATGAAGTAAGTAAGGCAACGTAAAAACTATTTCTAAGATAGAGAATGAAACCTTCTTCAAATAATACCTGCCAATAGGCTCTTAAATGAAAGCTTTCCGGCCAAAATTTCGGTGGGTAGGCAAAAAGTTCTGAAAAGCCTTTCATTGAAGATATAAACATCCAATAAAAGGGGAACAAGATGACCAGTAAAAATAAAATAATACTGGAAATAATTCCTATTTTACCTAAGATATGAGTAGTATTTTTCTTTTTCATCCTTATTTACCCGTATTCTTTCAGAAAAATTTTTATAAATTACCATTCGAGGGCATATTTTATATAAAAAATCATAAATATACCGAGAATAATAAATAAAAACATCGAGGTTGCCGAACCTAATCCAAAATGATTCATTCCAAAACTAAATTCATAAGTTAAAACAGGTAAAACTTTTGTACCAGCAGCTCCACTGGTTAATAAATAGATATCATCGAATTTATTAAAAGTCCACATTAATCTTAATAAAAATAAAGTTCCCAATACATATCTGAGTTCCGGTAAGGTTATATAGAAAAATTTTTTTACCACACCGGCACCATCGATATCTGCAGCTTCATATAGTTCATCGGGAATAGCTTGAAGCTGCGCCAAAATCATCAGCATGGCAAAGGGGAAATACCTCCAACCCTGAAATAAAACAACTATTAACATTGCCCAGCCACGCTGAGAAAGCATAGCGATAGGTTTGGACCATATATGCGAACTCATTAATGCCCAACTGATAACACCATTCACCGGATTAAGCAGCCATTTCCATATGAAGGCAACCGAAACAACCGGGGCAATATATGAAAATAAAAAAATTGCCCTGACCAATCCTCTTCCCCTAAATTTTCTATTAAGCAGTAGCGAAGCAGCTAATCCCAAAAGAATAGAAAAAATGCTTCCTGATAAGGAATATATAATTGTTGCCTTTAGGGCATCCTTAAATAAGAAGTCTTTTGCCACCCTTATATAATTTTTTAATCCGACAAACGGTACTCCTCTTTCTCCTAGATTACCTAGAGTAACTTCATGAAAGCTTATCCAAATGTTAAAGAGAGCAGGGTATATTACCAATCCGAACACAATGATAAATGTTGGAATGACAAACCAATATGCCAATCTTTCTTCTCTTTCTTTTAAAGTCATTGCTTTAACTTTTCGCATTTTTCCCCCGATTACAAGCAGGACTATGCAGTTGTTAAACAACTGCATAGTCCGTGCAATTTTCGGATAGTATAGATTCATTCTTTACTGTTATCTATATTACTATTTTAATGCTTCTACCTGTTCTTGCAACCAAGCAGCACCTTGTTCTGCCGTCATATCTCCAGTAAGAATTTTCTCAACTACAATCGGAATTAATTTTCTACCATATACATCAGAAATCAAAGGTACAATCTTACCATCCATAAATCCCCATCGTTGTATCATATCCATACCGCCGGCAACATCGGAAACTACTTCCGGGTCATAAAGGCTAAAAACCTTATGTTTTAACCATTCATTTACCACACCTTTACGAACCGGAACTTTCCCTCCCGGACTCATAAAGAGGATATCCACATAACCGGGTCCCAGTAAGTACTGTACCCATTTAATTGCGGCATCTGTATCTGTATCCTTGAAAATTCCCAATGTTACCAGTTGGCCATATGATGCTTTTATTCCACTTGGCCCTTCAATAATAGGAACAAATCCAGTATTTTTTGCCAAATCTGGAACGGTTACCTTATAATCTTCGACCAATCCCGCTATATCATCCATAATGTAAGGAGAGTAGAACATCATTGCAGCTTGTCCAACAATATAATATTGTCTGGCCTCTCTCCAGTAAGTTGCTCCAGGAGGACCATAAGCTGCTAACTTTGTGTAATAATCTAAAGTTTCTACCATTTGGGGGGTATTCATGACAACATTTCCATCTTTATCGAAAGCTGTAACACCATTCGATAAAGCAAAAGGCTCGAATACCTGTTGAGTGAATACTTGTCCAGGGTCTGTTCCTATCACAATGCCGTACATTGCTTTCGAAGGTTCATAAAATGCTTTAGCAGCCTCCATGATTTTATCCCAACTTGTCGGAGCATCTAAACCTTTTTCAGCAAAAAGATCTTTCCTGTACCATATTCCTTGCACCCATCCATCAATGGGAACCGCTGCCCAGATACCATCTACCGGTGAAAGAACAAGGTCTAAGGCACCCTTATAAAAAGAAGTATAACCCATATCAGCAATAGCTGTTGTGGCAGCTTTTGCATCCAATAAATCATCCAAAGCGAAACCAGCAACATATTCCAAGCCAAAACGACATACATCGGGCAACCTTCCGGCAGCTTTAGCAGTAGCTAACTTTGTAGGAACGTCTGGTTCATTCACAGGAATTACTTTTACTTCGATATCCGGATTGAGCTGCATAAAAGCATCTGCCAGTGCTTCCTGGACATCTACTCTAGATTTTTCGTTATCGGTTGTCCAAAATTCTACAACTGTTTTTTGAGCAAAACAAAAAATGCTTAAGCAAAATACCATTATCAAAACTAAAAGCAATATTATACTTTTTTTCATTTTTCCACTCCTTATTCTTTTAAATTTAGTTAATATTAATTTATTTTATACTTACCTCCTTCCTTCATTATTTCAATGTTGCATTTATTTTGTTCACATATTTATTAAAATGTAAAACGATAAATATATAAGGTGTTATTCTATATAGGAATTGTTAGATTTGGATTTTATATTTTTTATATCAGGATTATCATTTTTTTTCTGTTCAAATCAATGATGTATAAATAATAGTAATTGACGATAATTAATAAAGCAACGAAAATTTTCAAACAGTTTTTAATACATAATTTAGTCTTGTTTAATTTTTTTCCAGAAACGATTTGTTTGTAAATTAATGATTTTATCTTCAAATGGACAATAGATTAAATCAGTGAAAAGATTATTGCGGAACAATATCTTATTCACCTATCGATCTTAATGTTTCAGTATTCAATTTGTCCATATAACTATCTTGAAAAAGTTTTATATGGAAGTTGAATTCGAAAATTGGTTTAGCGGTGGTTCTTTTGTGGTTCGTATTTTTTAGCTTTCTTTTAATGAAAAATTAGATTGCGTTAAAGCAATAAAGATATTTTTAACAATGCTTCTTTTATTATTATAATTCATTAAGGCAAAAGTTCTTTTAATTTATTATACATAAATCGAAAAAGAATTACAAATTCAAAGTTGGGTATGGGTATTTCTCTAGTGCTTAAGAAAAATAAGCCAATTTATTCTGTAATTTTTTCGCCTCATCCTTTACTATTTTACAGTTCCTTTTATATTTGCTGACAATTTATTTTATGCTCTTATTTTCTTCTTAATGGAGCATAG
>CBFCZX010000055.1:0-9178 GCA_965602765.1 uncultured Atribacterota bacterium
AATGATTATCGATAATCGAAAATCGACATATCACAGCACCCGCAATAACCAATCCACATGCTATCCATAAACTGGGACCTATAATAACTTGAAGATAAAAAGAGCTAATAATAATAGACAACAGGGGAACAAAATAGGAAAGAGAGGCAACCAGAACCATATTACCCGTTCGCATTGCCCTATCCCAAAAGAAATACGCTAAAAAAGTTGGAAAGATTGACATATATAGAAGTTCTGCTACCGCCCGTACGGTCCAGTAAGATACCTCAGGAAATATAAATCTTAGCATAGTCAATGCTAAACCGGTAAACAAGAGAAAAATAGGCACAGCACTACCTTCCGTGTTGCCAGCCCAATAGCGCGCCAAATTAGAATAAAGACCCCAGGAAACAGCTGCTAAAAAAGCCAATAGATATGGAAAATAGTTTATTTGCAGATTCCCCTTAAAAACCTCCCATGAAAACATACCACTTTGCACAGTAGCCAGGTAAAAACCACTAAAGGCTAGAACCACTCCGGGGATTAGGGTTATTCGCCATTTTTTTTGTAAAATAGGCAGTGAAAAGACCAGGGTTAATCCAGGCCAAAGATAATTAATGATACTCACCTCGATAACCTGTTCCCGATTAAGCGCTAATCCAACTGCCAGATATAGACAAACTGTATAAAAAACAAACAAGGCTCCACAGCCCGTTACATACAGGATAGGAAGTTGAAATATTTTTTTAAATCTTCCGGACTTGCTCATCAGGAAAATACAACCCCAGGCACTACTAAGCAAATATATCAAAGATGCAGCAGTTAAAGGACCTAATTGTTCGGTAAGACTGCGTGAAAAAGCAATGGTACTGCTCCAAAGCACTATAGCCAATATGCCTAAAATTGTGCTTAAATTCTCCTGCGAAGGGGTATATTTCAAAATATTTTACCATTTCCTTCTTTGCTAATGCGATTATTTTGGTTTTATCATCTACATTTTATTTTAATATATAAACCATTTCAAGTATATATCACCTAAATCATATATTTGGAAATTTAATTTTTGAGTTTATAGGATATTTTACAATTTAAAAATCAGTCTTCACCTAATTTATTGTTGTATCTTTTAGAATGGTTCTATTAAGTACAATATATTTTAGCAACAGAGGTGGTGTATCATCATTTAGCCATGAAGTAATTATTATTATAATTTTATTTATAATTACTTGACATTTATTAATGTGTATGTTAATAATATTAATGTATTTATGAATATTATTAATAAGGAGGTAAATTATGAAAAGAATTCCTACCCTTTGTCCGGCTTGCACATCCAAACTGGAAATTACCGAATTAAAATGCAACACCTGTGGCACTGTTTTACAAGGAGAATTTCCAATTAATAAATTATTTTCTCTTTCCGAAGAAGATGGGAAATTTTTAATTGTTTTTTTACGATCCAGAGGAAACATCAAAGAAGTTCAGGAAAGACTTGGCATCTCTTATCCCACAGTTAAAAACCGTTTGGATAAATTATTAATAACCCTGGGATTGTTCAATGAAATTGAAGGTCTAAAGGAAAAAGAAATTTTGGAAAATTTGGAAAAAAAAGAAATTAGTGTTGCGGAAGCAGTTAGGTTAATCAAAGAAGCCAGATAATCTCAATTTTATCATTAAAACTCTGAAAACAATAAAGTAAAATAGAAAGGAGAACGTAAAATGAGAGAGGAAATTAAAAAAGTACTGGAAATGCTAAATGAGAAAAAAATTACCAATGAAGAGGCGACAGAATTAATAGAAGCTTTGAATAAAACAAAAAAAGAAGAGCAAAATATTCCTGTTGACAAAAGGAAAAGATTCTTAAAGGTTCATGTTACCAAAGGAGGAAAACCTCAGGTAAATGTTACACTCCCATTTGGATTAATCAATTGGGGTTTAAATATTGCCAGTAAAATGGGTAAAAATGGCATTGATATTGGCGGAGAAAGTATACCTCTCGATATGGATGAATTAAGTAAAGCGATGAATGATCCTGAATTTTCCGGAAAAATTGTGGATGTTGTAGAGGAAGAAGAAGGAAAGCATATAGAAATAGAGATTATATAATGTGTTAAAATGGTGTATATTCTTAAAGATTGTATTCCTTATATGAAATGAGAAACAATGAAAAAAATTACCCGTAAAGAGATTTTAACGGGGAGTCCTTTAAAAACAATGTTTTTATTAAGTCTCCCCGTTATGATTTCTCAATTTTTACATACTTTATATCATCTTGCTGACACTTTCTGGCTGGGGCACCTTCCTCCATCAGATAGCGGAGCAGCAGTAGCCGGTTTACAAATCTCCTGGCCGGTTATCTGGTTTCTTATCGCACTATCTTTCGGATTTGGAATAGCCGGTATTGCCTTAATATCTCAATACACCGGAGCAGGAGAAAATGACAATGCTAACCTGGTTTCCAATCAATTACTCTCTCTTTCTATTATATTCGGGCTAGTTGTTTCAATCTCAGGTGTGATATTTACACCATATCTAATTCCGTTAATAACGAAATCTGTTACAGTAGCAAAATCTGCAATTATTTATTTGCGGCTTATTTTTTTTGGAATGCCGTTTATATTTATCGCGTTCACTTTTCAAAGCATTTTATCGGCCAAAGGTGATACTGTCACTCCGATGTATATAAATCTTTTTACCGTCAGTTTAAATCTCATCTTAGATCCTATGTTGATTTTTGGATGGTGGCGCTTTCCTCATTTAGGTGTGAAAGGAGCTGCTTTAGCAACAATTATCTGTCAAGCCATATCAGCTTTCATTGCTCTTTATTTTCTCATAAGGGGAATAAAGGGAATAAAAATCTCTATTCCTAATTTAATTCCTGACTTGAAGTGGTTAAGTCAAATTTTCAAAATCGGCTTACCCGCAGCTATCGGTCATTCAACAACCGCCCTGGGATTTGTCCTGATGATGGGAATTATCGGTAGAGTAAATAATGCGGAAGCAGTTATTGCCGGTTTTGGAGTTGGAGATAAAATGATCAATATCATCTTTATCGTAGTAGGAGGTTTTGGCACCGCAATTGTGACACTGATAGGTCAAAATTTGGGTGCAAATTTGATGACGCGAGTCAAGGAAATTGCCCGAAAAAGCCTTTACGCAATCACCCTTATTACTTTATTTGAAGCTGCCTTGGTTTTTATTCTAAAAATTCCTTTATTTCACCTATTTATTCCAAATCGTCCGGATATTATTCAAGAAGGTATCCATTTTCTTACTATCTTTTCTATTGGAATTCCATTTTTTGGTTTTGTCTCAGCCGTTACGGCTCTGTTCCGCGGTTCCGGCCATAATTTTCAACCCATGCTGATAGATATGATCAGGCTCTGGGGACTAAGAATTCCTTTCGCCTATTTTTTAGGAAACCAATTTGGATCAACCGGTATCTGGTGGGGAATGGCAATCAGCAATATTCTATCTGCTTTAATTGCACTTTTCTTTTATTATCAAGGAGACTGGAAAAAACAAATTATTCGAGAACCCGGAAAAAATATTGAACCAATCTCTATTATTCCCGAAGAAGGATGAGCGTCCTGTTGTATTAAATTTTATTTCATCT
Organism: uncultured Atribacterota bacterium; assembly: GCA_965602765.1. GTDB lineage: Bacteria > Atribacterota > Phoenicimicrobiia > Phoenicimicrobiales > Phoenicimicrobiaceae > JAYEGH01. Next base: position 3,596 of record CBFCZX010000055.1, read on the forward strand.
GATTTTTTTCGCAAAAATAGATAGAATACATCAAACCTGCCGCAATCAGTGAAATAAAAAATATAAATAACCATACTTGTCGAATACCTAACCTGGTAATACCAATCCAGGCACGGGGAGTCCTACAATACGACTAATGCTCTCGCCAAGAATAACCAGAGAATTGAAATGCCCCCAGTGGATTTCGGGACTATGGTTGGTAATATAGACTCCGGCATTTGTGCGAATTAAATTTTCTCCGAAAGTCCAGATAAATATCAAATCAATATTCAGTTAAATTGTGTAACCAGTAAAGCATACCAAATCCAATTGCAAAAAAATCCCGGAAAAAGCGACTTATCTAAAATTACCCAAATGAAAAACAGTATAGCAAATTTCTCAATTCTCTCTTTGTATATACTATTTCCTGCTTTATTCGGTCAATTGACCGTAGGAGTTGAGGGCATTCAATTATTCTTCTGTCCGCTTTCTTGTAATAGCAGCTGCTATTTGCTGAGAAACGAATTCCATCAATTTTATATCTTTTTGCGAATAAAGTTTTGGATTGATATAATTCTGTAAAACCATGGAGCCGATTATTTTATCGGCTACCTTCAATGGGACACCTAGCCAGGTTTGCTTATTGGTAATCACATCATGAGAATTAAAGTGACCTTCCCGCATCATCTTTTTATATTTGTTATAATTTAAAAGTAGCGCTTGCCCTGTTTTAAAGATATAGTAAAAAATATTATCAGAATTTTCATTTTTTGAATTTAAAAAATCTTCACCCTTTTTTCCGGTTTCATCCACATAGTAACAAAACTGAAGTAAATTATTTTCTTCATTAAACAACGCAATATAAAAATTACTGGCATCAATAATCTTATGAAGTTCATTTTGAATAACCGGATAAAGGTCTTCAAGGGAAATATCAGAGTTTGCAGCTTTTGAAATATTATACAAAACATTGCTAACTTCTTCACTCTTTTTATAATTTGTAATGTTCTTAAGTAATAATATTTTCCCTAATTCTTTGTTGCCCACCCAATTTGATGTAAAAGAGACTGATAAACAAATCTCTGTTCCATCCTTCTTCCTAACTTCCATCTCTGGTCCAATAGAATAATGATGGTTCTTTTTAAGATCTATAATACGGATATGTAACAAATCTTTAAAATACCTTCCTCTGACTTCTTGAAGATTAAATCCCGTAAGCTTTTCAAACTCTTTATTTGTATCAAGTACAATTCCATTCAAATCCGTATAAACCAAAGCTTCCGGTGAATTTTTAAATAAACCAATAAATTCTTGATAGCTTTGCCATAATTCTGATTTTTTCTCAAAACGTGAAGGCGTTTTGATTGTATCAATTTCTACCTTTGAGTCCTCAAAATTCCGTTTATTTTTTATTCTACTCATCTTGGCTTTTAAAAAATGGAGATTGTTTACTATTCTTCTCAGGTAGGTATTATTCTTTTCTTTTTTAATTAATTTTAACTTTTTATCTTTATGTATTCGCACGTTTTTAAACCTTGCATTTTAGACTGTTCTCCTTAACATTCCTCCATTTATTGATATAAAGGGAATTACAATTTTTTTATCATATAATGCCGAATAATTTTATTGTGTTTTTAGTAAAATTACTGAATGCAATTAGCGGGTAATATAATTAAAAAATACAAAACTATCTTAACATACACTATGTCTCTATGATATACAATTCTTTCTCTTTTGTGCATTAAATATCTATGATTTCTGTTTGCTCTTCTTCATTTTTTTTCTCTTCTTCCAAAATCGATTTATCTTTCTCGCTATCAATATTTGCCTGATGGTCTAATTTTTTTAAGTAATTCACATAAGCGATACCCAGCTCGGTCAGTAAAATCTTGTTATCATCCTTTTTTAAGAATTCCAAGTTTAAAAGGGCTTGTAAAATGGCATCACGCTCATTAAAATCAGATACTTTTTCTTCCCATACTTGATGAAAACTTTGTAAATTTACATTTTTAAATTTATAAAACCAGAATAAGACATATTTTGCCTGTAATACCAGATAGATATCCGAAAATAGAAAACACCACTTCATCCTTTTTTTATGAAGTTCTCGAATGTATTCACCCGCTTCATTGATAAATTCTACGGATTCTTCTTGATTATTTTCCCTATTTATCAAATCCTCCCATTTGGAATCACGGTAGTAATAGGAAAGTGTTGTGAAGTCATCATCTGATATAGCCTTAAAAAGTTCTTTTTGGCTTGTCTGTTGAGAAAGATGCTTTGCCGGTTTTTTATTATTAATAAATTCATTAAATAATTGATAGAGTGGCTTTTCGTATAAAAATATAACAAGGATGATATATACCATGATAACAGCAACCCAGGAGTTTGTAATTTCTACCAAGGTTGCTTTCGTCGGCCACCATATTAGTAAAAGTATGCTGCTAATAATAAGAAATATCCCGAATAATATGACAAAGAAATTAATTCTTCTCATTGGAAAACCTCTTTTCAAAATTTAACTGTTTTTTATTGTGGCAATTTTTTAATCATATTCGTTTGTTGCTCTTTTTAATGCAGCTCTTGCCAAAATTCTTGTAGAATCAAGTATTGGTAAAGGTGAATTATCCTTAGTAACCAACAACGGGATTTCTGTACAGCCTAGAACAACTGAATCACATCCCTTGTTTTTTAGTTTATTTATAACTCCTTTAAAATAACTTAGTGCTTGTGGGGTAAATATGGCATTCACCAATTCGTCAAAAATAATTTGATTGATACCCAACCTGTCCTTTTCATCCGGAATCATATAGCCAATACCCGAAGAAGATATTTTTGATGAATAAACAGGCCCTTCCATAAGGAATTGCGTTCCTAAAATTCCAAGGCATTGGTAATTATTTTTTTTTGCTTCAACCACAACTTCTTCAGCTATATGTAGCCAGGGAATTGGTGATTCTCTCGTGACCTGTTCAAACGCTTGGTGTATAGTGTTGTCAGGGCATATGGCAAAATCTGCTCCTATTTTTGCAAGTTTGCGAACAGAAGATAACATAATATCTGCCACACCTTCCCATTCTCCTTTTTCGATATACTTCATATATTCGCTTAGAGGAAAGGTATGCATACTGATTTCGGGATGATTATGCTTTCCCAATACATTTGTTCCTTCCTTGCAAATTGTTCGATAACAAAGGGCTGCACCCTCTGCACTGCAGGCTACTATGCCAATGTGTTTTGACATTACCTTCACCTCCTAAGATTATAATTCGCGTAAAAGAATAAAATCCCTTTTTTATTATATAAAAATAATGACATAATATGTAATATTTATTTCAGTTGTTTTTTATTTTGCGTAAAAATAAATCAATTCACATGTAAAATCAATTTTTATTCATTAATATTGATCATGTGTAAATTACCTGCTTTTAGAATATTTTATAAATTATACTTATAATAAACCTAAAATAATCAATAATTGTGCACAGATATAAAAAATCATTACCGATATCCAGCCCCTCATTATATTATATTTAAAAACCCGAATGGCCAATAATGTATCGGAAACGGTAAATATAATTGAACCTACAAAGGGAAATCAAAACGCAATCCCATTAATTTCCCAAATACGTGTAAAACTTGCAAAACTCATAAAAAGAATAATATTTAAATAAGCAATTACCGGAATTTTCATCGAAGAAAGATAGGGATTAAGCCTGTAATAAATAAAAAAACCATAGAAAATATAAGGAATCAAAGAAAGATAAAACCAACCGGGGATATTTGATAAAAAAGAAGTTGTTTTTAAGAATGCAATGGTATAGAAAAAATGCCCAGCAAGGAAAGAAAGTAAACCCGCTATAAAAAATAATTTTTTTCGGGCAAATAACAAGAAAAAATCTCCAAAAAAACAACAAAGCAAAGCATAAATAATGATTTGTTCTATTTTAGTTGTATTCATGATGTAAAAAAGAATGAGTGAAGGAACCAATATTGGTTTTGTGAAATATCTTAATTTTACTCTATCGTTTCTTACGTTTAAAATATCTCCAATGGCAATAATGAAAAAAAATATGATGATAAATATCTTTAGAGGCATATGTTAACTCCAATATATTTCATATATGAAATCTTATTCTTGCTATCATAATTACCTGCTGATTGTAATCGGTTTCCCGGAAAATATTTTTCGCTTGATTTTTCTATTCAACAAAAAATATGCACTGATTTTAATTTTTCCAACCTTACAATATCGAACCTTTCTCTTTTTTTTGTATGAAATGTACTTGCAGTTCATTTTACGGTAACAAATCCGTTGTTCGTTTGAACAGAGTCATCCCAATGCTACGTCAAGTACCATCATGATTGCAAAGCCTGCCATTAATCCTAGAGTAGCTAAATCCGTATTGTTGCCACGCTGTGATTCCGGAATTAGTTCTTCTACTACTACAAAAATCATTGCACCTGCTGCAAATGCTAAAGCATATGGTAAAATTGGTTTTACAAAAATGACTGCAATTGCACCGATAACACTGGAAACAGGTTCAACGATTCCAGATAATTGTCCATACCAGAAACTTCTGAATTTAGACATTCCTTCTCCGTGAAGCGGAACAGCAATGATCAAGCCTTCCGGAAAATTCTGAATGCCAATGCCTACTGCCAGGGCAATAGCTGCTGATAATGTAGCTGAAGGATATCCTGATGCAACTGCTCCAAAGGCTACTCCCACAGCAAGCCCTTCGGGAATATTATGTAAAGTCACAGCGAGAATGAGCAAAGTACTACGTTGAAAAGAAGTTTTTATTCCTTCAGCTTCTTCAATCGGAAATCCTAAATGAAGATGAGGTAGTATTTTATCTATGGCCAATAAAAAAATACCGCCTGTAAGAAAACCTGTCATAGGAGGAAGCCATATTGGCACATTCAAATCTTTCGACATATCGATGGAAGGAGCCAATAGTGACCAATAACTCGCGGCAATCATGACTCCACCGGCAAATCCAAGCATGATATCAAGAATTTTTTTGTCGATTTCCTTCGCAAAAAATACTACACCGGCTCCCAAGGCAGTAAGTCCCCAGGTAAAAATCCCTGCCAGTAAAGCCTGAATGAGAATTGGAAATTGCTGTAAATAAGTAAACATTTTTTACCTCTCTCCTTTAACTGAATTTCTTAAATACATAAAATATCTATATTTTACATTTTTGGTTTCCAAGGATAACGATTAAACAGATTTTTTCGTTCCGTTTTATGAATTTTTTATCCAAAGCAATAATGAAACGTATATGTTTCAACTGGTTTTTATATTTAATTATTCTCTAGAAAAATAAAAAGTCCTTTTTTTTTAAAATATTGGAAGTTTACAGAATGGTTTAAGGGTGCAAAAAACTGGAAAATAAACTTTGCTAAGTGAATAAATAGTAAAAATACAAGGAATCAACTATTTTTACTAAAAGAAAATGGAGAAATAACCTTTTATGGGTCATTAAAAGGTACTGTCTTATATTGACAGAAATAATTTTTATAGTATTTTCAATTCTTTTTTCTTAAAAGCAATTATGATAACTGAAGAGATAATTAACATACTGCCGACGATATGAT